>JABEUP010000144.1 GCA_013044365.1 Acidimicrobiaceae bacterium | reverse complement strand
TTGGAGAGGTGCCAGAGTGGTCGAATGGGTCTCACTGCTAATGAGTTGACCTGGGAAACCGGGTCCGAGGGTTCAAATCCCTCCCTCTCCGCCAATTGAGCCAGCTATTTTGGTTTGTTAGCGTTTATGTTGACAGTTTTGTAAATGTTGGAATCCCGGTTGAATGAGGTTTGAAATACGACCGTAATTTCAGATCTGATCGAGATTATAACGGGGATTGCCACCGCCGTCCGTATTTGTCTAAATCGGTCGGAGAATCCCGGAATTTTGACTTCCTGCCTTCCCTTGCGGAACGGCTTTGCGCAGCAGTAACGATCAAATGACGCTCAGAATACTGAAGAGTCCCAGTCCTGCCATGATGAAGGTGCTGATTATCTGAACCGGTTTTATAGGCACTTTTGACAGAACTTTGGATCCGAAATAGATTCCCAAAGTGGTAATCGTCAAAAGCCCGAGAAAAGAGCCAACTCCCACCGACAAAGGATCACCGGTCTTAGCCGCAAGGTTTGCTATTGCGATTTGAGTTATATCTCCAAACTCCGCAAGAAAGATCACACCAAATGCCAGGAAGACCTGAGACCGGAAACCTTCCTTGGATGCTCTTTTTGCAAGAGTCTCCTCTCTTTCCGCTTCTTCGGAGATCATATCCCTGACTATCAGCGCCGCTCCAATAAGAAATATTATTCCGATAGCCAGACCAAGTGGCCTTCTTGGAATTCTCGAGACCAGACCTCCAATAGATACTGCGATGATTACCTGAATCGCAAATGCAGCCGAGGCACCTAAAAGGACTCTTTGCGGAACTAGTTTCGAGCCCATGATGACAGAAGAGATCATCGTCTTATCTGGAAGTTCCGCCAGGAGGATAATTACAAATGTGGTCGCGATTAGGGAGAAGTGCAAGTTATCCTCGAGGTCTGGTTTCAGACCCTATAACGGTAGAGCGGACAAATAAAGAGTACCAATTCCCGGGACATTATTTCTGTTGAAGGCAATACGGTCGCATTTGTTTTTCGACGCTGGAACAATTTATGCATACTCAATTAAGGAGAAAGCCGTGAATTATCTTGGGGATGTTTAGCTGGCTGCGACAGTCGTCTGCTAAAAATCTCATTGACCAAAGCCAGAGCATGTATTAGTTTCATATTGATACTTGGATAGTTCAGATCGAATCATCCAACCGCTAAGGGGGCAAGGTGGCTGGAGTACGGGTGTTGACAGGTACGCGCAAAGGCGCCTTCATCTTGAGTTCAGATGAACACCGCAAGGAGTGGACCGTGGCTGGTCCTCTTTTTCCCGGATGGGAGATATACCATATCAAGGGATCTCCACTGAATCCCAACCGTCTTTACGCTTCGCAATCAAGTGGATGGTTTGGCCAACATATGCAACGTTCTGACGATGGCGGTAATACCTGGGCTCCGGTTGGAAATGAATTTATTTACGATGGTCTAACCGGTACGCATCAATGGTATGACGGGACTCCACATCCGTGGGAGTTCAAGCGGGTATGGCACCTGGAGCCTTCCTACACTGATCCGGAAGAAGTTTACGCCGGCGCTGAGGACGCTGCGTTGTTCAGATCGACAGACGGAGGTTCAAGTTGGAGCGAACTCTCCGGACTGCGCAATAGCGATAGCGGACCATCCTGGCAACCAGGAGCCGGGGGTATGTGTCTGCATACGATCATTCTAGATCCCATAACCCAAGGACAGATATTCGTGGCTATTTCCGCGGCTGGGGTGTTTCGCTCAAGAGATAACGGCGTGAGCTGGAAACCGTCAAACAAGGGGTTGGTTTCAGCCTACATACCCGATCCAACTGCTGAAGTCGGACACTGTGTGCACAAGATTGCCATGCATAGATCCCGTCCGGAGGTGCTGTATATGCAGAAGCATTGGGATGTGCTGAGGAGCGATGACAGCGGAGACAACTGGTATGAAATCAGCGGCAATTTGCCAACCGATTTCGGATTTGCCATAGACGTTCATGCCCATGAGCCCGAGACTGTCTATGTTTTACCAATCAAGAGTGACTCTGAACATTTCGTTGACGGCAGTCTCCGCGTTTTTCGTAGCAAGACCGGAGGTAATGAGTGGGAGCCGCTCAGCAAGGGACTGCCACAGACCAACTGTTACGTAAACGTATTGCGCGATGCAATGGCAGTGGATTCCCTCGATAGTTGCGGAATCTACTTTGGAACTTCCGGAGGACAGGTGTACGCCTCAAGAGATTCGGGAGATAGCTGGGAAGCGATCGTCCGTGATCTTCCACCGGTGCTGTCGGTGGAGGTCCAAACCCTGCCATGATTCGCGTCAAGCTTCCCGACCATCTTTGCACTCTTGCAGGTGCGGACCATGAAATTGAACTCCATATCCAGGGAAAACCAACCCAGCAGAACGTTCTGAATGCCCTGGAAACCCGATTTCCATCCCTAAAAGGTGCCCTGCGCGATCCCCTAACAAAAAAACGCCGGCCATTCGTCCGGTTCTTTGCATGCGGTGAGGACCTTTCTCATCAGCCGCCAGACTTGGCACTGCCTCTAGCGGTGGCAAACGGGGAAGAACCATTTCTGGTTATTGCCGCAATAGCTGGCGGCTGAACGCAGAGCCGACTGATCTTCATTCATGTCCTGGCCGAGATAGTTCCCATAGTACTGGCAGTCAACCTCCCCGCCCTTACGGACGGGCTTGGTGTGCCATCCGCTTGACTTTAGTTGCATGCCATTGTTTCCTTTCCAACACGCCACTGGCGTCGGGCCCGGCTCGAAATATGTGGCTGGTTTCGTAACAGAGCAAAACTATAGCGGTTGAGGCATAAGAACGGAAAACGGTATGTGACCATTGGTGGGCAGCCTCAAACCTATCTAGATAAATAGCAGACGGACCCCTGTTATCGTGGCGAGAATACCTCGATAGATGCAGCGTGCGCCGCCTCTATCAGTCGGCCGTCGTAGGCAACTATTCCTTCAAGGTCATCTCCTATCTCCATAGCTGCAGCCAGATGCAGTGCGTCGATCGCTCGAAGTGTCGTTGGCGGCAATCGGCCGGCATCAAAGAATGTCGTGGAACTCGGTAGGACCAATGAAACGGTATCGAGTGCGTCTTCGATAATGTCACTACTGATCCCGAGTCGCGCACCGGCCCTCAGAGCTTCGGCGTGGAGTAGATGGGATGACCAAATTGAATTATGGGATCTAAACCACGACCGCATGGCTTGTGATTCATCTTCTAGCGTGATCAGTTTGAGAAATGCCGACGTATCGAGATACCAGACCATTTACGTTAGCGTTCACTCCGCAGTTCATCTAGTACTTCGGCCGTCGTTTTGGTAGTAACAACAGGTTTCGGTAGCTCAGAAGAGGGGCGGCGAGCAGGTTGAACGCGGCCAGAGGCAACCAACGCAGCAGAGCCCCTAGCCTTCGAAGGGGCACTTAGGATTGCCACCAAACGCCCTCGTTCGGTTACGCCGATCGTTTCACCGCGCGCCACCCGACGTAGAGCTGCCGATGCGTGCTGTTGTAATTCTCGAACGCCGATAGTTTCCATATACTGCAATTGTAGCACATGGAAACTATTACGGAACCCGCTAAATGCAGGGATCAGAAACACCTCAAGGCAGACGACAGAAAGATAATACCAGAGGATACGCAGGCGGAACACAAAATGTCTCACGCGAAACTGTTCGGCTCGACCCCGCGGTACTCGACAAGTAGCGATGGCTGAATAACCTCCTCTCTAGAAGAAACTTTGTATCTGCCAGGACTGGCTGGGATGCAAAATGGCTTAGTGAGGATTAACACCTGCAATCCCTTCCACCTTGGGTTGATTGGCGATGTGCAGTAGCATATATGTAGGAACTGTTGTTTATCGATTCTTCTAATAGTCCCCCATTGAGAGTGTTGTGTCTACAGATGCATAAGAAGCTCATCAGAACTAAACTCGGCCTCCTCCTGATTGTTAGCATCACAGCATGCACTTCATCGCTTCCACTCACTAGCCAGACGCCGACCCCAACGGCAACTATTGTCTACCACAGTGGAATTGCCGGAAAGACAGTTCTCGGCCCTACTTGCCCCGTCGAGCAAGTAGGAGCCCCGCCATGCGTGGACAATATCAGCGCCAGAGTACAAGTGACCGATTCTCGGGGTCTTGTGGTGGCTGACATCACCTCAGGCACCAATGGCACTTTTTACATTCCGCTTCAGCCGGGTCATTACACAGTGATTGGAGTTCGCGAACCAAACGGGCCGGGTATGTTTGTCAAATCAACGTTGGTAACCGTGACTAAAGGAGTGTTTGCACCAGTTATTGTGACCTTTGATACCGGCATACGTTGACATGTTTTCACGGTGGCCAGTACCCAATCGTGCACACTGACCACATTACCGTGGAATTGGACGAGCAGGATCAGAAAAGAGTTGTTGAGATATTTTATGAACTCTGTTCTATCAGCTTGCGCATCCCTGGCTCTCTTGCGGTTCGCAGATTTCGCGGCAGCAAGTCCAGCTGCAGTTGCCGAAGCTAAAAATCAAAGCTCGATAGCCCGATCCGTCAACGACAGAGGAGGCTAAGAGCTGCTCGGGTAATCGAAATGGCGGCATGTTCCGAAGGTGAAGCCACTGTGAACGAGTTATCTGCTCAATGTGGCTGAAATCGCACCACTGTCGCTGCGCGGCTTAACAAGGTTTGAGTTGCGGTGAGCCGCCAGTCTCCGACCTCGGAAACCATCGACGCGATGGTATGTCTCTGGGGGTCCAGACTTCTGCTGCTGGAGTCGGCATGAAACTCATATTATGCGCAAAAACAGTGCGGAACTGCTTTCGGGAACGCGAAATCCAGGCCCGCGATACGCATGGAAAAAGTCGCCAGGCGTTGGCACAATTGGAGCTTATCAACATCCAAGCTCAAGAGCGACACTTGGCCTGGACAACTCGATGTGAGACAATAAGTTCAATGATTGAACGAATCTTTAACGATTAATGTAGACGTTTCGATAATCTCGAATACAAATCCATATCTGACAGGAACATGATCGCGGTGCTGGCGAATCAGGATCGAGGAGTAGGGCGGCGAACTTCAGCTTATGGTTCGGAAAATGACCGTTACAAGAGCAAAAACGTTTGCGTCGTTGTCGAAGCGGTTAAGACCGCGATCGCGTTCTTTCGCAAACTTGGCTTGGAGTTGAAAGGAGAGATCCCAATTGAAGGATGATGAGTGGACCGCGTCGTGGGGCTTGACGACGTCGAAGTAGACATAGCGATGATGAAAACCACCGGCGACCACGAACGACATGAACGGAAAAGATTCCATGCGCCAAGGGCGGCACCCACTAGGCCCGAAAACGTACCGGCCAACACGCTGGGCTTAGGTAGCATCATGTTCTCCGTTGAAGACATCGAGGATGTCCTTGCTCGCCTTGACTACCACGGGAGCGAGTTCGTTGGCGAGTTTGCGCAGTACGAGGACGGTCATTGTCTTTATTACGTCGATATCCCTGAGGGTATTATCGTCGGGTCAGCCGAGGAGCTCAGTCTAAACGGAAAGGCACCATGAACATCGGGCTTACAAATCTCATCGACGAGGGATCAGCTGAATACGTTGAAGAGAGCCGAACCTTCGTTGTCGCGAAGCAGTCAGCAGGTGGTCAGCACGGGCCTCGCAACTATGAAGAACTAAAAGAGGCCCGTGAGCACGTGCCTGCAAGACCCGCTAACTCGCGCACCATTGAGCACATTGCAAGTGCTGGCGAAGGCCAGGTCCTGGTGAGAGTCACGAGACCCAGCTCCGGCGGGTCTCGAGCCACCTACCTCGACATTCACGGCGGAGGCTTCTATATGGGCTCGGCATCCCGAAGCGACGGACAGAATGCTATTCTGGCCGATGCGCTGGGGGTAACGGTGGTCAGTGTCGAGTATCGGTTAGCACCCGAACACCCCTGGCCAGCAGCTCCCGACGACTGTGAGACGGCTGCCCTGTGGCTGGTAGAAGATGGCCGAACGATGTTTGGCACGGAACGGATGTTGATCGGAGGCGCTTCGGCCGGAGCCACGCTGGCTGCGACAACGCTGCTTCGGCTGCGTGACCGGGATCTCGTCCACCAGATCGTCGGCGCCGTGCTGCAGTTCGGTGCTTACGATCTCAGCGGGCAGTCTCCCGGTGGCCGACGGTATTCCGA
>JABEUP010000143.1 GCA_013044365.1 Acidimicrobiaceae bacterium | reverse complement strand
GGTTACCAGAAGAGACCGCAAACCGGATCCCCGTTTACTTTTTAGCTACCAAGTGTGGAGCGTATTCACCCGGATGATCGGTGACCATACGTATTGCTCGGTCACGAACCTCGGGCAAGTACCTCTTTGCCATTGCCATAGATACTCCATCTCTCAAGACTAGGAGTCTCCACTATTCCCGGGCATATCAGTAGGCTGAAAATCCAGACACACGCCTAGTTGCGTGACCGGTGAGAGTCGGCCATAACGTATGCGTTTATTCGCGTGAGTCAAGGCGTCGGAATAAAAAGATAACTCGAAAGTAAGCTATCTGCAGTTGGCCCATAACGAACGTCACCCAACAACTGGCGTGCCCATGGCACAGGTCATCCATAACTTAGCTCACAAGGACAACAAAGATGAACTTACCCCCATTAACGGCAACACTCCCTGGTTGTCTATGAAATCACCAGGTTACGGGCGCGAGCCAAAGAAAGACCCCACTTCACGCATACTCAATTCCAACTTAATTGCTAATCTCTAACCCCTCACACCCAGAATTTGGTCGGAATCGAGCGTCGAACGAGAGAACTGTAAGGCTAATGGCGAAGGGCGGTTTCCTCCACGCTGATGAAACTCGAAGCAGGGTCATTCGGTGGATTCAAGCCAAGTTAAGCTATGGATAACCCCTAGCCATAGGCACGCCAGTTGTTGGGTGACGTTCGTTATGGGCCAACTGCAGATAGCTGACCTGTCGGGTCTCGTTTTGGTGGTACCGCGTATAGGACTAGGTCCCAACCCTCTTCGTTGTGAGGACGCAAGAGTAGACGATATTCCGACCACAAACTCTTAATCGCAAGCGGCACCTTCCACAAGTGATCCTGTCTATGGTAGGCAGCGATCGCTATAACTGGGTGTGACCGGCCTAGGATGTCAAGCCCACCTTGAATTAGCTCTAATTCTGCCCCTTCAATGTCGGCCTTGACAAAGGTAGGTTCCAGACCTTCCAACTCCATCTCAAGGTCATCAAGTCGAACACATTCCACAGGTATCCCTTGGCCATCGCCGAAAGAAGAGGAAGGTAGGCCGGTTACATCGAACCTGGCCGTCCCTGTAAAGTTCGTCACGGCATATGGAAAAACTTTTACTCGCTCGGCGAGATCGGGGCGTAAATCGGCGATATACTTCTCTAGCAGTCGACGATTGCTTGGGTCGGGTTCCAAAGCGTAATATCTAATGAACGATGATCCACGCGATTCAATCCACGATCTGAGCGTGTCTCCGTCATATGCCCCACAATCGAGCACGACATCGTCAGTCAGTTCCGAAACTACTTCGGCAACAAGGTACTGGGGGTCGGCAACGGGGTGGGACAGACACGATGGATCTCCCGTCAGGCGCCACTGCACTTGCGTAACATACTCTCTCCGAGAACGGTCATCGCTCAAAAAGCCGAAAACAGTCCTTACCTCAGAGGCGTGTTCAAGCAGCTTAGAAGGCAGCTCCATTGCGTAAAATGGCAGCAGTGTCTCCGCATATCGCCAGGAAAGCCACGACGCTGGAACAACGACGTCACACCCGAGGAGGTTGAGTTGATTAACAGAGTCAGCAAACCTATGCACACTTCCCGCGCCCCAAATAGTTACCACAAATGCGGCGGATACCCCAAATTGGCGCGCGGCGTCCTCAGGAGACAATACTTCGATTCCGTCGACCATTCGGCCCCACAAGTCTCGACGATTGTCTGAAAATGCCAAGGGCGTAACCCCAACGGAACGGAGACCCGCCAGGGTACGCCGTCCAAGACCGCCCGCCCCAAAAAGAACAATCCGGGCAGACCGATCGCCGACCATCTCTTCAAAAGTCTTCGATTCACGACGCCGAGCTTCCTCGACGGATTCCTCTAGCAACATATCAAGTTGCTTGACCGCTTCAAGCGTAGTGTCCAATGCATCCCGAGTCACGTCGGCTCCTCAATTGTATGGCTTGAACATTAAGTGATAAATGCTTCTGCAGAACTGGCCAAGTGTTTAACTTTGACAGTACTAGCAATAACGTACTAGCAATAACGTACTAGAAGCGTGCATCGACACATCGATCCGATGCATCTCCAAAGTTCCTATGGGTACTGTCAGTCACTTTGCCATTAACTTCGAACTGTACATTTGAGTTATCGGGATCACTGGTGGCTAGCCTCAAACTCAATGCTATCTTTCTCCACAATAATAGAGCTGGCTCACTATGAGGTCGCTTACGGACTGCCCTCACAGGCACCTCCGGGCTAACGGACCAACTTCACAAAATACAGATGCCAAACTCGACGTAGTTGCATACTGATGATAGTTCTATGGCGAAGATCTGACTGCTAGGTGCTTTCCGAGCGATCCTGCGCAAATCAAGAAATGGAATTTTGAGTTGAGCAAGCACCCGGTCCTAACGGGGCAACGCAGTGAGCCGGAAGTTCTTACTTCTCACGCCGACCGCAAACATTATATTGCCGCCCCGAAGTGAAACAACTTCCGTTAGCCCGCCGTACTGAACTTGTACTTATCGCCCAAGTTTCAGCTGAAAACGCTAACGGAATCAATGTGGGCTCAATTTCTCCTCCTATATCAATAGTTGAACCTTGGCGTCTTGCGCGTCGAGTAAAAGCATCCTGCCCTATTCTGGTTGAAGTGATACTGACCTTAAACCTTTCGACTGAAGTCGATGGTCACTGTCTGAAAATGTTTTTCGTAAAAAGGTTGTCACCACTTTCTAAGCTTCCCTTATGCTTATCATAAGACAGCGGATTGACGGCTGGTAAACGCTTGGAGCTTCACATATTTGGGCAAAGGTGCTTGAGCATCGAGATCGATACCTTCTACAGCACTGCGGCAGTCCCAGCAATCACTCGACCATTTCTTGCCAATTTGAACTTGAAACGAATCAATTCATTGATTATTCCTGCTGTTAGTCCTCACGCAGGGCATGACGTGCCCTCCCCAGTTCAATGACGCTCAGCGTTCTAGTCGTGGGCCTTGGATCGATAGGCCAACGCCATGCGAGAAACCTTCGTTCAATTCTGGGCAAAAACCTCGTACTTTCAGCGCTTCGCTCCAAAAGAGGAGGGTTCGTGATTGCGGATCAACGCGCCTTGAGTAGCAGTGATCCCGAAGCGGACTGTGATGGTGGAGTGTATACAGATCTTGACAAAGCCCTAAATGTGAAGCCCGACATCGTTGTTGTATGTAATCCAACTAGCTTGCATATTGAAGTGGTAAGAGCCGCCGTGCGGTCAGGTGCAGCGGTCTTCGTTGAGAAGCCCATTTCAAACGATTTGCGGGGCCTAGCCGAGCTGGCCGATTTCGTAAAAGAGAAGGGCACAATTGTGGGCGTAGGCTGCC
Source organism: Acidimicrobiaceae bacterium (assembly GCA_013044365.1). GTDB lineage: Bacteria > Actinomycetota > Acidimicrobiia > Acidimicrobiales > Acidimicrobiaceae > SCQM01. The sequence continues at coordinate 2,886 of JABEUP010000143.1, read as the reverse complement.
AAATGCGGTTTCATCCTGCGCTTATTTCACTTAGGGCATTACTAAAGGACGAGGCATTGGGCAAACTCATAGCTGTGAATTCAGTGCAAGCCGAATACCTACCGTCCTTTCATCCGTACGAAGACTATCGACACTCCTACGCAGCTCGCTCGGACCTTGGTGGCGGAGTAGTCCTCACCCAGATTCATGAGATTGACTATTTACAGTGGCTGTTTGGACTGCCAACAAGCATTTTTGCGGTTGGCGGACACATTAGCGAATTGGAAATCGATGTAGAAGACTCTGCTAGCACTCTGTTCGCTTTTGAGAATGATGGAAATCCTCTAGCGGTTCACCTCCATACCGACTATCTTCAACAGCCACCGATTCGTAAATGCTTGGTCATGGGGATCAAAGGAATAATCGATGTGGATTTTCTGAAGCCATCTCTTATCTGGACGAACAGAAAAGGTGAAGTTGAATTGGCGGAGTACTATCCAGGATTCACGCGTTCTCAAATGTACTTGGACGAAATGCGACACTTTCTTGCTGCAGCCCGAGGAGACCAGGAGGTAATGGTTGGACTATCGTACGCCATCGACACTACGAGAATTGCGTTGGCGCTCCGACATTCGCTTAGCAGCGGAAGGCTCGAATACCTCTAGCGAATTAGCCAACAAACTAGCCAGAGACGATACAGAGCGCAGCTCAGTCAGCTTGAATCAATCCGGTGATTACCTACTGGTTAGTCCGGACTGGGATGAGCGACTTACGGAATACCCATGGCGCCATTTCCACATTACTACTTGTAAGGGATGAATACCGTAGTATTGTACTGGACCAGGCGTCCGGTAATTAGTCTTTTGATCCCTTCTGTTTCGACCGGAAGAATGTACTCTGAGTCAGAGGCCAATTGAACTGATCTTGGTAAGTGTGAATACAGAAGCTCGGGAATTCCAAGCTGGTGGATTGACCTCACTACGGCACGTGTGTCGTTAGAGACTCCGAATATCTCCACCTTGGGTGGGTGTGTGTCGAATTGCGCATTGGCCCACTCTTGGGACACTCTGACGAAATGGTCTAATTGGTTTAAGCCTAGGGAAATTGAGTTGAGCAAGTTTTCTCTGCCTTGCAAAACGGTGCTCTTTACGTAGTCGAGGGCTTCCCTAGAATTGCCTTGAGCGATGCCCATGCCTTTCGTTGTATCCTGCCCTATGATAGTTAGTGGAGGACCGTCAGAAAGAAGAATTACGGGGCAGCCGCATAGCAGTGCCTCACCTACCAGGGCCGTGTTCTCATAGCAATAGAACACCTCGCTTCTCTGGAAAAGTTTTGCTATTTCTATCGGCTCCATGTCCTGTGTTATTTCGGTGCTGCTTGCGGTGTCATCTAGCAACTTCCCGCCGAGGAACCTGTGCTTGAGAGAGTAAAAGCATGACCCCTCACGTCGCACTGGTGTATCTGGTAGGTCGAAATGTTCCAAATCCCAAGGCGCCAAAGTAAGAGTCAGGCCACCGAATCTTTCATCTGAAAGCTCTTTGGAAAAGCCAACCACTAGCTCACTCTCTGCATATGAGGTGTCACCACCAATTAGGCCAGGAAAATTTAGCACATAACGGGCGACTAACGAAGCGTCGAGCGGATTGCCAGCGACTATTTCTGGGTAAACGACGATCGGAGTCAAGCCGGACGAGATATGGGCTTCGAATATCTCTCTGTCTAGCCTGGGTGCTAAATAGTTTGGCGCAGTAACCAAAAGTGGGTCCGTTTGGTCATATGGAAGAAGAAATGCCAGATTGCCTTTGCTGTTGAGCCTGTCGCAAAGGTAATGAAGTACCTTGATCCCCATAGACCTACGGTTATATGATGGTGCCACAATGTAGTAAGGATGTTGCAGGGCTATACCTCGATTCCAATGTTATGGTTACAATTTATCTCTGACCTGATTTCCTAGTGATCTGAGTTTAATTGAGGCAATCGCTGTGTTCGGCTGGGAATCCGCAATTTACTTTCCTCCCAGAGATGCCTTGGCCCTCCTTCCCGTCTTTGTTGGTTGGGTATTGGGTGGGGAACTGGGTCAGTCGGTGATCCACTAATTGTTTTGTGCGCACTTCCGGATTGACGGCTTCGGCATTATTAGTGAAAAAGTTCCATTACCTTACCAGCTACATTATTATGCAGTATTCGGCATAATAACCAACCCAGAGGGTACTCTTACACCTATTTCCGAAGAGCCAATTAGGTATTCGAGAATGCTATTCGGGTGCAAATGACGAACCATGCGTAATTTCTGGCTTCTTGCATCCCTCATCCAGGTGGCCCTCATGCCGTCTGACGAGTTTCTTTCCGAACTCGCCAATATCCGAGGAGTCGATCAAGAGAGGCTCCACTAAATGAAAACCGAAGTCTCTTCTAGAGATCCAGGCGCACTATCGGATTAATGAGGCCAAGCCGACAAGCTGCTTCAACTATCGAATTAGCTCGGATGAACGAACACGCAATGATAGGCGTGCTACCAGAGCTAATGGAGCTTGGAGCCATAACTGGTACTCCACCGAACCGGAAACCCCACCGCGTTGGATTTCCGTCCACATATGCCACCGCTTCCCGCGAATTTAAAGCCGGTAAGGCCAGGAGTTTTAGGGCCGCCTCACCTACACCCCAGACGATGTACTCCGAGCTAACACTAAGTGCCAGCTCCAGACCTTCTGACACCAACGCCATGTCGTGTACAGATTTTTCAGCGAAAGCGATCAACTGCGCTTCAAGATCATTGTCGCGTTGCTCCGGAATATTCAAACTAGATGACCTAGTCCAAGCCACGGCCACGCAGCTAGTCAAAACTTCTTCGGTTAGAGGAGCTTCGTACGAGATCTCGCTGATCGTTTTCAGACCGAACCGAGAGGC
>JABEUP010000142.1 GCA_013044365.1 Acidimicrobiaceae bacterium | reverse complement strand
TAGTTTACGAAACTGTAACGGCCCAGATACCAGCTATTGTCCCACAGGATAAATCCTCTAACAGCAAAGACCTGCTGGAGATGCGAATGTGCCGCCTGATCCACGGCTGCCGGGCCAAATATTAGCAGAATTACTCCTAGAACCAATGAAGCAATTGAACAGACTACGGCATGGTAAGTGGACTTGTCGAGCTTGGTTTTGAAGTCAAGTGCCGACAAAATATTCTCCTAACCAGTTCTATTGGCTGAATAGATCGCATCCAGATTTAATGGGCAATCCTAACCCAGGCGGAGGGAAACTGCTCAAGCGACGCCCGAGACGATGACGGAACCCGATTTGCGTCAGAGATCCCTGTTGGCGACGAAATTTGCCAATTCTTCAAGTTCGGTTATGGCCTGCGGTGTAAGACCCGATTTTCCGATCGCCTCAATTGCACTATTGCACAGTCGATCAATCAGCAGTTCGACTTCCATTTTTGCGCCGGTATCTGTAAGTATCTCCTGGAACCTGACAATTTCTTCAGGGGATAAGTCCTCGGCACCAAATCGATTCGTCAAGAATACGGCCGCAGAACCTCCCACTCTTTCCATCGCAATGGCTGCCAGTACCGTGGGTTTGCCTTCCCTCAAATCCTCGCCAACCGGTTTTCCGGTAATCATATGATCTCCAAAACTACCCAACAAGTCATCGCGCAACTGGAAGGCCTCACCCAGAGGAATTCCATAGTTTGATAGAGCCTCCTGAAATTTGTCCAGCTTTCCGAGCAGGGCTACTCCAAAATGAAGCGGCCTCTCCACGGTATATTTGCCCGACTTATAAAGACTGATTCTGCGCGCTTGGCTAATTGAAATTCTCGGCTGAGACAGACCGTTGGCGGTACCTATAAGGTCGAGATACTGTCCGATATTTACTTCAAGTCTCAACTCGTTGAAAATGGCCTGTGCCTCCAAGGAAGCCCCCATTAGCATCTTGTCCGCGTAAACAAATGCCATATCGCCAAGAAGAATGGCTACGCCTTCACCAAATCTTCTGGACTCCCCGGTCCAAAGTATTCCCTCGTGTTTGTCCTGGAACCTTTTATGGATTGCAACCTGTCCGCGTCTAGTGAGTGATGCGTCCATAATGTCGTCATGAATAATCGCGAATGAGTGAAGCAACTCCAATGCGCAGCCGGCATTCAGAATCTCGTCTTGACCCGGGTCGCCGCCAGCTCCGACGTAGGACCAATAGGCAAAGGCCGGACGCAGCCGCTTCCCCCCCGCCAGAACCATTTCCTTCAAAAAGGTCAGCGGTTCACCAAGATCCGGATCGAGGGCACTCCATCTTTCGACCTCTGCGCTGAGAAGTTCGTCTATTCGGGTCCCTACTCTCTTTGCCAGAATATCCAGGGAGTCGGGAACTTTTTGTCTAACCACGTTTTCAGTCAAGAATTGCCTAGCTCCCTCGAATCTATTCAATTAAATTTGCAGGGATCATCTCATTGAATCCGCATTCTCCATACATCCTACGGTCCCCGGCTACTAATTGGAATATTTAGAAAGGAGCACGCCTCGTAGACCAGGTTTGCGAATGATCATGCTCTCAATTAATTATCCGTATCCAATAGAGTGGAGTTGCTCGCAAATCCAGAACAAGGAGCGCACTTGATCTCACCAGAGGTAATACATAAGGTTTTGGCTTCAGCCGTTTCCCGTGGCGGCGAATTCGCTGAAATATTCATCGAGGATAAACAATCGTCCTCTGCGTCATTCGACGATGGGAAAGTTGAGGAGTTGAGTTCCGGTATTTCAAAAGGTGCCGGGATCAGAGTCGTTGTGGGCGACACGACAGGGTTTGCACATACCGCGGATCTAAGCGAACCAGGTCTTCTGGCTGCTGCCGAAGCTGCCAGAAGTGTGGCACTTTCAGCTGATTCAAATGCCAGACCTATAGTCCTTGACTCAGCTGTCAGCTACAGGCTTCCAGATGAGATTTTGATACCCAGTAGTATCGGCAAGAGAGAAAAGATCGAACTTTTGGAACATATGAACCAGGTTGCGCGGTCGTCATCAGGATCGATAAAGCAGGTCTCGGCCGGGTTTGGAGACTCCTATCGAAAGATCCTTGTTGCCAACACCGATGGTATTTTTGCAACCGATGAGCAGGTTAGAACCAGGATTTCTGTATCTGTAGTGGCATTTGGGGATACCGGAATGCAGACGGGTTATGAAACTGCGGCCTTCACTATGGGATACGAGATGTTCAACGAGATCGATATCGAAGAGCTCGCGAAACTTGCTTCAGAGCGGGCGGTTAGAAAGCTTTCTGCCCGACCGGCACCGTCAGGCACTCTTCCCGTAGTGCTAAAGGGAGGTTCCGGTGGAATACTTTTTCACGAGGCCTGCGGGCACGGACTTGAAGCAGACCATATTATTAAGGACTCGTCGGTCTACAAAGGAAAAATCGGCGAACTCGTCGCGTCGCCTCTTATAACGCTGGTAGATGACGGAACTGTGGGAAAGCAATGGGGTTCGGCTCAAATTGACGACGAGGGCAAACCCTCGCAAAGGAACGTCCTAATCAAAGATGGTGTTTTGACAGACTACATGTGGGATGGGCTTAGGGCGAGAAAATCCAATAGATCGTCAAGCGGCAATGGACGGCGACAAAGCTACCAGCACCTTCCCATGGTGCGGATGACAAATACCTACCTACTCGAGGGGGATGAAAAGCCGGAGACAATCATAGAAAATACCAAACACGGAGTCTACGTGGCACGTCTTGGAGGTGGCCAGGTCAATACCGCCACTGGTGATTTTGTATTCGGAATGACGGAGGCATACCTAATAGAGAACGGCGAGATAACCGAACCTCTTAGAGATGCCAACCTCATAGGTAATGGCCCGGAAGTACTCAAGAACATCGATGCCGTAGCTGATGACTTTTCGATAACTCCCGGCACATGCGGCAAGGACGGCCAAAGCGTCCCGGTCGGCTGCGGACAGGCAACAGTAAGAATTACCGGAGTTACTATCGGAGGAACCGCTAATGGATGACTTGGAGATAATCGCTGAAAAAATAGTGAACCAGGCAAAGCCAGGTGAACAGATTGAAGCCTTCGTCGCCTGGGATGAGGAAACATCCATACGGGTCTACAACGCCGCAATTGAAAATTTGTCCAAATCACAGTCAAGCGGAGTGGGGATTCGAGTCATAAACAACCATAGGCAGGGGTTCGCCTGGGCCGGAACGCTGGATCCAGCTGCCATCGATTTTGCCTTGTCAGAAGCACGGGATAACGCTTCATTTGCAACTGAAGATGAGTATCTGGGTCTTGGCTCACCCGATAACTTCTCCCCAAAAAATCTCGATCTTTGGCGTGACGAATTGGCATCGCATCCAACAGAGGAAAAGGTAACGTTGGCGTTGGATCTTGAAGCAAGGGTGAAAAACCTCGACAAAAGAATAAAAAGCGTCGAGTCTGCAAACTATGGTGACGTCAGCTCCATCGCAGCTGTACTCACCAATACCGGTATGCATGCCAATTATCGCCAAACATTCAGTTTCATTGCCGCTCATGCTATTGCCGTTGACAATGATGAGACCCAGACTGGCGGTGGCTACTCAGTCGGCCGGACCCTTTCTGAACTTGATCCGGATAAAGCCGCATCCGATGCATCGATGCGCGCTACTCGACTCCTCGGTGCAAGCAAACCGGCATCGGCGAAGATGACGGTACTGTTCGATCCGCAGGTCACCACAACCCTGCTCGCAATCATCGCCGGAATACTATCTGGAGAAATGGTTCTTAAGGGAAGATCGCTGTTCGCCGGACGTATGGACGAGCAAGTAGCATCTGGGGTGATTTCCCTGGTAGACGATCCTACCAATCCGTCGGCTTTTGGTGCCTCGATTTACGATGCAGAAGGCTATCCTTCAAGAAGTACCAGTCTCATAACCAATGGGGTATTACAAGGGTTCCTGTATGACACGTACTCGGCGCGGCGCGCGGGGGTCTCAACCACAGCTTCAGCAGTCCGGGGAGGCTTTAGCTCCACCCCGGGAGTTGGGGCCAGAGCACTTTTCCTCTCCCCTGGGCTTAAGAACCAGCCGGAACTGATTACATCGATCGATAATGGTGTACTTGTCCAATCCATCAGCGGTGTTCATTCTGGAGTCAACCCGATATCAGGTGATTTCTCCGTAGGCGCCGAGGGATTGCTCATAAGGTCCGGATCGCTTGGCAGGCCGGTAAAAGAATTCACTATTGCGTCCTCACTTCAAAGAATTCTGCAGGAGGTAGTGGCGGTTGGTAATGATGTCGATTGGATCCCGTCGATAGCCGCCGGCGTGAGTCTCGTAGTTGAGGGGATATCGGTCAGTGGAACCTGATCCAGCCACAGGGTCGGTTGTTCTTGGATGGCGAGTAGAAAGACCTGACATCACAAGCGGTGTGGCCGTAGTCGATTGCCACACGCACACCTATTTTTCCGGTGATTCCAGTACTTTGATTTCTCAATACGTCGAAGAATTCCACAGATCTGGGCTAACTCATGTCTTTGTCACGGATCATCAAAGCATTTCTGCATATCCTCTGCTAGTGGAGCAGCTCGGTCGGCGGGTGATCTGCGGACAGGAGCAAAGAGTTGCGGAAGGCGAGGTGATCGGGCTCTTTCTGAACGAAAAACTTCCTCCTGGAATGCGGCTTCGGGATGCATCCCGCGCAATCCGAGAACAGGGTGGGGTTGTGTATCTCTGCCATCCGCTTGACAAGAAACGGTTTTCAGTTGGCCTGGATGATCTTATGACTTCGGTTGAAAATGGATGGATAGATGCAATCGAGCTCTGCAATTCAAAATCAGCCTCATTGAATCCTAAGGTGGCTGAAATAGCCGCCCAGTACAATATTGGGCTACTTGGTGGGTCGGACTCCCATGTTGCATCCGCGATTGGATCGTCAGGAGCTGTCATGCCGTCGTTTACCTCTGCCAAGACATTTCTGGAGTCAATGAAACAGGCTATTCCCTATGGGCGACATTTTGACCCACCTAAATCCTGGCCTTTGCAGGTCGTTCCAACTACATCTGACTAGGACTCTGAACTCGCTGCGGGACGGGAATCAGTTTTATAAAAACCCGAACCTTTGAACATGATTCCTACAGAACCGAAAACCTTTTTTAGTTCGCCTCCACAAACGTCACAAGTAGTGAGCGGCTCCTCTGAGAACGATTGAAAGACATCAAACCGTCTTTCGCATCTCTTGCACATATATTCGTAGGTAGGCACCTACTTCCTCCACGCTTATTTGTTCTGTTAGCACTCTACTATCCTGAGTGCTAATCCTACCACGCCAAATTGAATTAGATTCTCTTGCCTGATCACAGGTACATGCACACCAAGACGCTTTCCTTATAT
>JABEUP010000141.1 GCA_013044365.1 Acidimicrobiaceae bacterium | reverse complement strand
TGGCGAAGCTCCACTTGGGATTTACCAATCTAATGCTTGAGGTGGAGGGATATGTCACTTAGGGAAAGAAAAGTTGGGAAAAGACTACAAAAACGTTCTTATGGATAAGCTTTTCTAACATGTCAAATGTAGAAATCCACCGCCGGCTTGGGGAAAGAGACATTTCTGCGATAGTTGAACTGGTGAAAGCTGCCGAAGCAGTAGACCAACATAAAGCACTCGAAGACCACGCTTGGATCGACTTGGTGCAAGGGGGACGCAAAGGAGTGCTCGGATTAGTAGCCAAGTCACATCACTCCGAATCGGCCATCGCCTATGCCCAGATTTCCAAAGGAACCACCAACTCGTGGGCAATTGAATACGTGATCCATCCCAGAGTCCGCTCCAATACAGAGATTGGAATACAACTGCTTCAATCAGCTCTCGATGAAATCAAAAGACAGGGCGGAGGACACGTTCACACCTGGGTGGCAAAACCCTCCGACGAATCTGACGAGATCACTAAAGCAGTCGGATTGGTCAAAGGACGCGAACTGTATCAGTTGCGCAGACCCCTCCCAATAGAACCCGAGCTGCAGATGGAACCGATACCAACTAGACCCTTCGTAATTGGACAGGATGAGCAAAAGTGGCTCAAACTGAATAACGACGCCTTTTCCTGGCACCCGGAGCAGGGCGACTGGGACTTGGCCACATTACAAAACCGCGAAGAACAGGAATGGTTTGACCCGCACGGATTTCTCCTCCACGAAATTGACGGAACGATAGCGGCGTTCTGTTGGACCAAAATTCATTCTGACAGCGAACCTTCAATTGGAGAGATTTACGTAATTGCAGTGGACCCAAAGTTGAGAGGACGCCACCTTGGCAAAGCAATGTGTCTTGCCGGCCTCGACTATATGAGCAGCATTGGCATTGAAATGGCAATGCTCTATGTCGAATCCAGTAACACCTCCGCCAACAGGCTGTATGAGAATCTGGGATTCAAGATCAACCATATCGATCGCGCCTATGTGATTGACGTGGCGACCTCAAGTGAAAAGAGCAGCTAAGCGCCTTGAAGACCAACCAAATGACCCAACAAATAGGTTACTCCAGCCGCCAGGCCCGAAAGAATCAACTGCCTGGATATCGTTTTTAGCAGGGACCTCCCGGTAAACGCAGCAAGTAATACTCCAACGGAAGTGGCACCGATGGATGCAAGAATAATTGTAAAAAGTATCCCTTGATCGCCTGTTGTGAAAAACCATGGTAGGAGCGGTAACAGGGCTCCGATTGCGAAAGAGCCGAATGAAGCCAGCGAAGCTTGCACCGGTGAACCAAATGATGTACGGTCAACCCCGAGTTCCTCGCGTGCGTGGGTGTCCAGCGCCAACTCTGGATCCTTCATTATGTGCTCGGCGAAATCCTCAGCTATCTCTTTAGGAACACCTTTGCGTCTGTAGAGCTGGACTAGCTCTCTTCTTTCGAACTCCGGCCGTGTCTTTATTTCATGAGCCTCTAATGCAAGTTCCTTCTCAAAAAGTTCACGCTGGGCTCTCATCGACACATACTCGCCTAACGCCATGGACAGCGCCCCACCAATGAGCCCTGCCAGCCCTGCCACTCTAACGAATGGTGCAGACGGGTGCGCTCCAGCCACACCGAGAGTGAGCGCCACATTCGACACCAAACCGTCGCTGACACCAAATACCGCAGCCCTTGCACCGCCGCCGGTTATATCCCTATGGCGGACGCCCACATCACCTATATGTACCTCAGCTCGACTAGCCTTAGAATTACGATGCATAAATTCGGATACACTAAATCTTTCGCCAGTCATAAATAGTTAAACTAGTTTAGTCATGTCACTTTACGATCTCGAAATTGCTGATTGGCAAAAACTCTTGGACAATCAACCATCCTTCCGGTCCAACCAGATTTGGAAGGCGATACATGAGCAGGCCATTAGGCCGGAAACCCTTACCTCGCTGCCGAAACCGTTGCGGGAAAAACTGGCCTCAACCCCGGAATTCGGATCCGGTCTCAAATTATTGCACCTCAGTTCCGACAATCAGCACCTCACCGAAAAAGCACTCTTTGAACTGGACGATCACCGCGTAATCGAAACTGTATTAATGCATTATCCGAACAGATCGACAGTATGCGTCTCATCCCAAGCTGGGTGCGCAATGAATTGCTCATTCTGCGCAACCGGCCAACAGGGGTTCTTTCGCCACCTCAGCGTCGGGGAAATACTCGAACAGGTCATTTGGGCAATAGCACGAACCAGAACCACACGTGGCAAAAAGAGACTCTCTAATATCGTGTTCATGGGAATGGGAGAACCCCTTGCCAATTCACGAAACCTTTTTCGAGCGCTAAAACGTATCAACGAGAACATTGGAATCGGTGCCAGGCATATCACCATATCAACAATTGGCATCATCCCTGGGATAAAGCTCATTTCAAATCTGGATATGCAAGTCAACTTGGCTGTTTCTCTGCATGCGGCCAACAACCAAAAGCGCTCTTCGATCGTTCCGATAAACAATCGCTATCCAATCGAACAACTGATGGATTCGCTAAAGGTGTATACAGAGACAACCAACCGTAGGATTTCGTTCGAGTGGGCAATGATCGACGGGCTTAACGACACTGACGATGACGTCAGGGAACTAATTGCACTTTGTATTCCGCTGCAGGCCCATGTAAATCTGATACCGCTCAATCCAACCCCGGGCTGGCCGACCAAAGGTTCGCCAATGAATAGGGTGACTACTTTTGCCGGAATTCTGGATAATGCCGGGATTGCGGTATCCATTCGAGACAACCGGGGTACAAATATCGACGCTGCCTGCGGACAGTTGGCTGGAACGCTCGCCGACAGAATTTCCGGTGAGAAGTTTTCCGCTGATGATTCTGCAAAAATAGATTTAGGTGCTTTACTTGACTAAAGAATCAAAACGAGAGGATCGAAATGGATTCACCCAGGTGGTTTGACAGATCTCTTCCGCAAACACTCCAGATAGCAACACTTCTGCTTTATATGAATGGAGTTGTTACCGTACTTTTCTCAGCTTTTGCGCCATTTATCCTCCTGCCGGCGGTAGCGGAACTAGTGGGCGCATATGGCATTTCGAATTCGAAAAGATGGGGCTACATCACTGCAGTAGTCGGCGCGATATTTCCACTGCTTATTCTCCTAATCGATGCCGTCTCCTTCAGGATCAGCATTTTCTCGATAATCTTCTCGAGTCCGCTGACACTAATATTCGAAATTGCCCTGGTGGCATTGTTGCTCCACCCGCAATCGCGAGAGCACCAAAAGATCTGGTTCCACTAAAGCAAATCCCGGCACACAGCTCTTTGAGCCTAAGCCTAAAGGAACGGGTATGACAGTAGAGATTAACGGAATAGCTGACCTCAAAGAACATGTAGGAAAACACCTAGGCTATTCCGGCTGGTTCAAAGTCACCCAAGAACAGATTAACCAGTTTGCCGACGCAACCGGAGATCACCAGTGGATACATGTTGACACAAAGGCCGCAGCAGCTGGACCCTACGGCTCTACCATTGCTCACGGCTATTTGGTTCTGTCACTTATACCGAAACTTCTCCATGAAGTGCTTTCGCTAAATCAGACCGGGATAGCCGTCAACTACGGCGCAAACAAAATACGCTTTCCTGGCCCGGTACCGGCGAACTCAAACATACGCCTTGGCGCCATTATCGCTCAACTGGACGAATTTCAAGGAGGATTACAATTGACAGTAGAAGTTACAATTGAGGTCGAAAACTCTCCAAAGCCCTCGCTCGCGGCCCAGCTGCTATACCGATATTACCAATAACATGGCTTATTCCCACTCCGAACAGCACCTTCGGGTTAAACTAGGCGAACCTTTTCATTTGGATTCCATAGATGCCTCCGCAACTCCTGGGCTAAGGCGCAAAGACAAGAAGAATATACAAACTCCTCTCGGAAAGATGCACGCTGAATTATCTGACCTGCAGGCAAGGCTTTGGGCAGAACACTCAAGATCACTTTTGCTCGTCTTACAGGCCCTCGATTCAGGGGGTAAGGACGGAACAATCAGGCGAGTTTTCAAAGGCGTCAATCCGCAAGGGGTAAGAATCACCGGTTTCAGACAACCGAGTTCCATAGAGGCATCGCACGATTTTCTGTGGAGGATCAATCAGGCACTACCCGCCAAAGGCGAGATCGGCATATTCAACCGAAGCCACTACGAGGACGTTGTTGCTGCCTATGTAATGAAGCTGATCAACGACAAAGAGCGCCAACGCCGCTTTCAGGAAATTCGTAATTTTGAAGATTATCTGGACAGCAACCAGATCGACGTGGTGAAAGTATTCCTCCACATTTCAAAAGACGAACAGAGGAAGCGCTTCCAGCAGCGCATCGATGACCCCGCGAAACAGTGGAAATTCTCGGATACCGACCTCAAGACCAGGAAGCTTTGGACGCAATACCAGGACGCGTACTCTGAAGCCATTAGTGCTACAAGCACCGACGAGTCTCCCTGGTTTGTAATTCCCGCAAACCATCGCTGGTCAAGAGACTATTCGATTATGAAGTTGCTACTGGATCGACTGGAGCTGATTAACCCGCAGTACCCTCAAGTCTCCGGCCTGGAAGGAATCATCGTCAAGTAAGATCCGAAGAGCGGCCCAGACAGAATAAGGTGCCAACCTGATTTGGCGCCGGGCGTTTTGCTATTGTCCAAGTTACAAGCCGCCTGTTGATTGGAGGCTCTCGACTTCTTTGGAGTATTGACTCACATTATTCGAGTAACTACTCGTATAATGGATACGAGTAGTCAGAGGTATCCATGAGCCAGGTTAAACGAGAACACCAATCCGATACTGAACCCCAGGGGCCATTCAAGATAGAGGATTTGGCATCAATTGCCAAGATTTCAATAGACACGATCCGGTTCTATCAGACACGCGGCCTGCTGGACCCGCCGTCTCGTGCGGGACGTCAGGCGGTTTATGAAAACTCGCACCTGCAACGTCTCACAGAAATTAGAGAACTCCAGCGGTCCGGCCTAAGTTTAAACACGATCCGGCGTATATTCAGCAAGGATGTCGAAGCAGCCGACCGAGCTCTATTTGATGCGCTCTCAAAACCCATTCAGGACCACCAACCTGCTGAATATATGTCGCTCGATGAACTGTCCCTGAAGACCTCAATTCCAAAACCGCTGCTGCAGTCACTTGTAAATGAAGGCTTAATCTCTCCTGTGAAAATTAATGACTTGGAAGTATTTCCAGCTAGCGACATTGAAATGGCCCGGGCCGG
>JABEUP010000140.1 GCA_013044365.1 Acidimicrobiaceae bacterium | reverse complement strand
TTGCTGGTACACCTGGTTATTGATGTAAGAGTGGCCCCAGGTAAGCAGTGCCCCTGCCACAACTAAGATCACCACCAACAGCATTCCGGTAAGGCTAACTAGCGTATCGAACGTCTTGCGTCTCATTTGGGCCTTCTTTCATGTCACGATTCCAGCCGAAATGTAGTGAACTGCCATAACGTTGAATTGAGAATGCATCGCCAATGCCACTTCTAATACCCGGCAATACCTGACGAAGCTTCTGACACAGCGTGTCCGGCTCAACTCTTGCATATTCGGTCGGGATGGGAATAATTGTGAGCACATTGCCTATCTCGCTTGGCAAGGGATCGTGTTGCCTCTCATCCCTCAGTGCCCAAAATGCCAGAGTGATGACGAATGTGCGGTAGGCAGCGATTAGTTTCGTCGAGCCTGTCCCCACCCCATTTTTTAGCATTTTGAACATAATTTCATCGTAAGATTGACCCGTCGGCCAGCTAACTCGGGAACTACCGTGACCGTTACGAAATTCCACGGTAGTGATACCCGTATTCCCTGGTCTTGACCTCTTAGCAAGCCACGCACGGGAATTTCTCGGTAGAATGATTTTGGAACCGTTCTTTTACGAGATAATTGAGCCGGCTTGTAGGAGTTGGCTAACCACGAAGTTTGTGGAAATTTATGGACTGGTTGCAGTCACCGTGTTCATTTAAGGAGTGATGACTAGAAGTAGTCAAATCAAATAGTCAATCTTGGAACAGAATTAAATCGCTCTGTTCTGACGGTGGGATTCCAACTTCTCCATTGTCACGACAATCCGATTTCGGGGCTAGGTTCCTAGAGCTTGCCAGCTCCTGTGAGTGCTGAAGTTGGTGTCGGAGATTGGATGGGGATAAGATCGGCAGTGTCGATTTTTTATCCACGTGGCTGGAAGTGATAAGGGGTACTCGAAGTGCCTGAAATAGCTGGTGGACTTGTAATATTTTTGAGTCAGGAATCGTTCCGTGGATTCGCTCGTTAACTCCCGTCTCGGATTGGCGCGTGAGCATGGTCAAATCAGGGTATTGATTGTCGATGATCATGCCTTGGTGCGCGAAGGAACTGTGCAACTGCTTGAGCGTGAGGCAGACATGACCGTCGTAGGTCAAGCATCCACAGGTGCACAAGCCAATTTGCTGTTTGACCGTCTCGGAATCGATGTAGCTCTTTTGGATGTGAATCTGCCCGACATGAGCGGTCTTGAGGTTGCAAGACTGGCGGCGTTGAAACACCCAACGATAAGGGTTCTGATTGTAAGTGCCTACGACGACTATGCCTATGTCGCTGAGGCACTTGAGTTAGGGGTGGCCGGATACCTGCTCAAGACCGCAACGGGCAGAGAGCTGGTGGACGCGGTCCGCACTGTGGCTGGCGGAGATTTTGTGCTAAGCGGATCCATTTCCCTGCGTTTGGCCCATCGAAGGCAGACAAATCACGAAGTGAATGAGGCAAAGCTCACCCCAAGAGAAATCGATGTTCTCCGTTTGCTCGGCAAGGGGCTGACCAACAAAGGCATCGCCAATAGCCTTGGACTAACGCTGCGCACAGTTGAGGGCTATGTGTCCAATGTGTTGGCGAAACTTGGAGCAGCCTCCAGAACCGAGGCGGCGCTCTATGCGCTTAGTCGGCATTTGATACCACTGGATGAACGCGATGAGTCGACCGACGCGCGCTGATTACATGACGGTGTTGCGCCGGGCTGCACACCCTCCTCTATACGAGTTGCAATTCTGGGTGCTGCAGGCATCAGTGATTTTGATGGCCGTGTTTCACTTTCTTGTCGATATCAGATTCACCAATGGAGCTGCATTCCCGGATGGAATCCCGGTAGCTCTGCTAATGGTCCCTGTTGGTTATGCCGCGCTGAGATACGGACTCTCAGGTTCTGCCGCAACCGCAATCTGGGCTAGCCTGCTATGGCTTCCGGATTTGCTTCTTTCTCAGGATAGAGGTCATTCAGGCAGTGATCTGGTCAGCCTGATTCTTGTTGATGCCGTGGGATTCTTCGTTGGCCAGCGGGTCGAAGCAGAGAGAATGGCACGTGCTCGCGTGGAAAGCGCAGCAGTTGAACTTGCGGCGGCTGAGGAGCGCTATCGGCAGCTCTTCAATGCCAACAGTGCTCCGATCATGCTTTTTGACGAGCTTGGTACCATCATTGCTGCAAATTTCGCTGCACAGATGGCTTTCGGACCCTCTGTGGTTGGCCATTACGACAAAGGAGTTCTGGGCATCGATATCCTCGCCGAGGATCATTCAGGCCGGGTCATCTCTATGGAGGATGGTCGGGACTACAGAGTTGATTTGGTTCGCCTGACTACAGGCAGGGGCGACCGCGCGATTCAGGTAGTTCTGGAAGACATCACCCGTGAGCGGAGTGAAGGCCGCCGGATTAGACACTATGCTGCGCTTGTCGTCCGGGCCGAGGAGGAGCAGCGTCTGCGTTTATCTCGGGAGCTTCACGACGAGCCCCTTCAGGTTCTGATGCATCTATCCAGACGGCTGGCTATGATTGCCGAGGATCCAGTGGCCCCTGAAAATCTGGAGGAGACACTACTGGAACTGCGCCAGCATGTTTTGGATGCCGCTAGCGGGCTCAGAGGCATTGTCACCGGATTGCGGCCACCCGCGCTGGATCAGCTCGGTTTGGTCCCGGCGCTTAAGAGTTTCTGCGCTGATTTTGAAGATCAGACCGGATTGCTGGTGACCATCGAAGTAACAGGTACGCCGTTGCGGCTTCCCTCCGAGGTTGAACTTGGCGCGTTCCGCATTGTCCAGGAATCGGCAAGCAACGTGATGCGACACGCCAATGCCGCAGCCCTGAAAGTCTTGGTCTGCTTCGGCACAGACGCACTGAACCTGGAGATCTCTGACAATGGCCAAGGCTTTGAGCCGGATAAACTTGACGAGCATGCCGGCGAACATCTTGGCGTTGTCGGCATGAGAGAGCGTGCAAGACTTCTCGGCGGCCACCTTGAACTTAGGTCATCCAAAGAGGGCGGGACGGTCGTCGCGGCAACCATTCCGATTATTGGGTTTGAATTAGATCAGGCCCATCCGTCTTTCTCCCATGAGGTTGCCGAGAAGGCGTAAGGAGGGCTACCCGCCTGCCAGCCGTATCAGGTCTCAATCCGAAACATAGATACTGTTGAGAGACGGATTTCCCTTACCGGGCCGCGTTTGCCCACCGGGATCCTATTTGTTGAGGCACCTGTTTGTACCCCAGTTCGTACCCGATGTCAAGTGCGGCAAGGTTTTCGGTTAGCGTCTCTGTCTCCACCCTGGCTCTCACCGCATTTTGCAGTGACTCTTTAGTGACGGCATTGCTAAGTGCCGCAAGGGCGCCCAGGCCGATGATATTGGAATAAAGTTCTTTACCAAGTTCCAATGCTGCCGCACGAAATGGTATATAGGTCACCCGGAACGAGTCTCCCATTTCCTCCCGGAGAGTCTCCTCGGCGATCATCAGACCGTTCATCGAAAGCGTTGTGGAGTATCTAACATACGCCGGTCGTGATAGGCACAGCAGAAAGTCGGCTTGATGAACCACAGGGAAGGCAATTTGGCCTTTGGAGATGATCAGGTCCGCCTTGGCGGCACCAAGACGGGCTTCCGGACCGAATTCCTGGATCTCGGCTACCATCAGCCCGTCAATTACGGCGGCTTCAGCGAGGATCGTCCCGCCGAGCATAATTCCCTGGCTACCACGGCCGGCTAATCTGATTCGTACCTGATCCCGCTCAATTGTGGCCATAATTGCCTCCAACTTGGGAACACAGGTCTGAATAGGCCTGGGTGAATTCGGTAACTTTCTCGTTTCTAAAAACACCGGTACGAAGCGGCCCCAACAGTTCTTCACGGTTCAACATCTTCACCGGGACTCCGTCGGTTAGATCCCGCTGCCAAATTAGCATGTCGGATGCGTCGCCTAGTTGGTTCAGACTCCCGTAGTAGGTCGGACACTGGGTCAGAATTTCCACTACAGCGAAGCCCGGGTGGGCCATTGCTTCCTGTATCCGAAGAGGGATTTCCTGCATATCGAAAGTCGTCGTTCGAGCTACGTACGTCGCGCCAGCCGCCATTGCAATTTCTACGGTGTCGAAGGTTCTTTCGATATTTCCCGCAAGCGATGTTGTGGTTCTGGAGCCGAATGGGGTGGTGGGTCCTCTCTGTCCGCCGGTCATGCCGTATATTCCGTTGTTGTAGAGAAGTACCGTCAGATCGATGTTCCGCCGTGCAGCATGGATGAAGTGATTTCCCCCAATAGCCAGTGCATCGCCATCGCCTGCAGTCACCACAACCGTGAGGTCCGGCTGAGCCATTTTCAAGCCTGTCGCATACGCAAGTGCGCGCCCGTGGGTGGTGTGCATGGCATTGGTTTGCACATAAAAGGGGGTACGTCCAGAGCACCCTATTCCTCCTACGACTACCACCCTGGTCGGGTCGACCTCCATGCGCGAGAATGCCGTGGCGAGTCCCTCCACGATGTTGCCGTTTCCACAACCCGGACACCAGACTGTGGGAAGCACCTGGGTTCTCAGGTACTTGTCGATATTAAGACCCAGCTTAGGCATGTGTCCTCTCCTCTATAGAGTTCAGTTGCTTAGCGGCAAACTCGGCGATATCGTTGGGAGTCAGCAGAGTTCCATCCGCCCTGTTGAGCGAGTGGACCACCACGCGGCCCCCAACTGCCGCCTTTAGGGGAAGCACCATCTGTCCCAGGTTGAGTTCGGGAACGATAATTGCAGCAACTTTGCCGGCAAGTTCCCGGAGAATCTCGTTGGGAAAGGGCCAGAGAATCTTCAAGTCCAAAAGTCCTGCCTTGATCCCGTCTGCTCTCAGCAGGTCCGCCGCTTCTCTCGCTGATCTGGCGGTTATACCGTAAGCTACGATGGCGACATCGGCGTCATCCAGCTGATACTTCAATGCCCAGGAGTCGATTATTTCGGGGTCACGGCAGATGTTCTCAATGGTGGTGCGAATCATCTGTTCGGTGTGGCTGCCCTTTTGAGTTTCGGCCAGTCCATTACTTTGATGGGCCAGGCCGGTTACGACCGTGACCGGACCATGTCCAAACGGGACAAAGGGGGCGTCACCGAAGCGGGGAGAATCTGCGTCAATCTTCGGAAAGGTAGCTTTCCGCGGCGGTGGAGCAGGGGGTAACTCCACCGGTTCTCTGATGTGTCCGATGACCCCATCGATGAGCAGGATTACCGGCATCCGGTGTTTCTGGGACATCTTGAAAGCAAACACCGTTGATTCATAGCAGTCATTGACTGACGAGGCGGTGATCACCAGTGTTGGACGGTCGCCGTGACTTCCAAAACGCGCCTGCATGACGTCTCCCTGGGATGCCAATTTGGGCAGTCCGGTTGACGGGCCGCCCCTTTGGCAATCGACCACTACGCAAGGCGTCTGTGTTATCGAGGCGTACCCAAGATTCTCCTGCATCAGTGAGAATCCCGGACCGGAGGTGGCGGTCATGGAAATTGATCCACCCCAGGCTGCGCCGATTACCGCGGCAATGGCGCTTAGCTCATCCTCCATTTGTAGAAACACACCGCCTCGAGGAGGGAGCATTTTGCTCATCTCTTCGAGGATCTCAGTTGCCGGAGTGATTGGATAGCCAGCAAAAAAGTCGCACCCTGCGGCGATGGCTCCCATCGCGACGGCTTCATTTCCCATCACCAGTTTTTGGTTATTTTTGTTAGGCTCTGGGTTCATTTTTCGCCTTTCTCCGGTGCTAAGACAAACACGAAATCGGGACACCGGCCAGCACAGGCGCCGCAGAAGATGCATTTGCCGATCTCGGTTACCTGTATCAGATCATCCTGATCAAGCCGGAGAATGTTCATAGGACAGGCTTCAATGCAGAGCAGGCAGCTCTTGCAGTATATCCGCCTGATGGTGAGCGAGGCGCCATTTTGTTCATAACGAACCTCGGTTTCAGTACCGATACGGATCGGGATTTGATCGCCGATTCTTATTGTCAGGCTAGTCATTGGACGTTGCTCTGCTCAGATAATTTGGCATTGATGCCGGAAGCGGCCACCTTGGCCATCCTTACCGCCTCCACCACCGTTGCACCTCCGTTTAACGCATCACCTGCGGCGAAGTAGAGAGGATTTCGGGTGGCCCCGGTATCCGGGTCGACCTTAATCAGTCCCGACTCTAACTCGATATCGGGAATACCTGACAGAAATTCGTTTCTAGGAACCTGACCTATTGCCTCGATAACGGTATCTATTTCGAGGAGGAATTCAGATCCTTCGATTGGGACCGGCCTGCGGCGGCCTGAAGGGTCCTTCTCTCCCAGAGTCATTTTTGAACACTGGATCGCGTTTATACGACCGTCGCCATGATATTTTACCGGGTTTGTGAGCCAGGCGAATTGAACTCCCTCCTCGATAGCCTCTTCAAATTCAATCGCAAAGGCGGGCATTTCATCCTGGCTTCGCCGATAGAGAACGGTAACCTCTTTAGCGCCAAGCCTGACAGCCTCCCGCGCGACATCCATGGCGGTGTTTCCTGCACCAATGACTGCGACCTTATTTTTTACGTTTGGAAGCTCGGCCGACTTGATTGTCTCGATAAATGGAAGTGAGGAGAAAACCCCTTCCAGATGGTCGCCCTCTAAGCCGGTGGAGGCATCTTTGCCCATGCCGACCGCAACAAGGATGGCATCATAAGAAGCTTCGAGCTCTTGACGCATATTATCGTCGACGGTGGTACCGAGGCGAAACTCGACTCCGAGTTCCCACAACCGGGCTGTTTCCTGATTGAGTGGCTCGCTAAGTTGACGATAGGGCGCTATAGCACTTCGTACCAGGCCGCCGGTTGATGGCCTGGCGTCGAAGAGAGATACTTTGTAGCCCATCACGGCGAGTTCGAAAGCACCGGTGAGTCCGGCGGGCCCGGCACCGATAACGGCAACTCTTTTCCCGTTTTGAGCCGGACGAAGAGGAACAAGCAGGTTGCCTTCATTGAAGGCATGATCCATTGCGTATCTTTGCAGTCGTGCTATGTCCACCGGTCTTTGGTGGGTGGAATTGAGTACGCAGGATCCTTCACAGAGTTCCTCCGTCGGGCAAACACGGGCGCAAGTTCCCCCCAAAGGATTTGCGTTTAGAATGATCTCGGCAGCTTCGGACGGCTCGCCTATGGAAATTGCTCCAATGAAACTAGGAACGTCTACCGAAGCTGGACAAGCGAGCATGCAGGGAGCCGGGGTTAGCGGGCCACCGCATAGCAGGCAGCGGTATGCCTCCAGGAAAGCATCCTGATGGGACATAGGTGGTTTCAGCTCTGCGGTCATGGCTTCCCAATGATCCTTTAGGTGTGATACTTCATAGAGGCCTGGCCTCTGCGCGGCCTTTCGAAGCCCCCTCGTAATAGGCTCGGCATGCACTGGTCTACCTCCCCGGCAGGATCGACTTAGATCTGCGCTGACTTTAATTGTCACTCTGGTAGGCAAACTTTGTCAATTTGAGAGCTCGACAACGGGATCATTCCCGGGTCTTGAGAGGGGATCCGCCACGCTAAACCGTTTATGTAGCGGGTTTCTCCGGTCCCAGCTGATCTCAGAGTTGACCTGTAATCCATTTCAGGGGGACCCCGAATATTTACCGGCTTATGAAAGGCAACGCAGGTTCGCAGTGTGTGGCAGAGTGAGCGGATCAGTGCTCAATGTCCGATGGGCAGGGTGGTGGAAACTAGGTGGGTATTCGATGGGCGCCATTGAGCCTGGTGGTGATTCCCGGTCGCAGCCATTTCGGCTATCAAGGATTATACGGTATTTCCCAAAATTTTGTCAGAGATATAACTGCTGGTAAATAGCTATTTATGGCACCAAATGCCGAAATTCTACGGGTATACCACCGTAGGATTTCGGCAGCGAACACCCAGGTATTGCAGATAATCCAGGTTCCCGCCATTCGTAGCATTACCCATGACGTGTTTAACGAGTTGGAGCTTCGAATGAAAGATCGACCGTTCCGTCACCTACTTTAGGGAGGTTTAAATGGCAATTTCTCCAGGGAGATACCTTAGGCCGGGAGCGTTCGCAAGCAGCTTGGCTGCCGTGGCAGCGGGCACACTGCTAGCCGCTTGCGGTTCATCGACTGCGGCTTCGCCGAGCACGACTGCAAGTCCAGCCACTACTGAGGCTCCAACCACTACGGCTGCACCAACCACTACGATTGCGCCTCAAAATGTGAGTCTGCAACTCGATACCGAAAGCGCAAGCGGCAGTAAGGCCGGATATCCAAAATTTATACCAGGGGATGTCACAATCCACCAAGGGTCTCCGGTGACCTTGACAATTACCAGTGTTGATGATGGCCCCGCCCCGCTGCCGGCAAGTCTTGCGACTTATGAAACTATTCAAGGTGGCACGGAAACCGTGGATGGCAAAGCGGTAACGTCGGTGCCAAACGCCAATATATCCCACACCTATAGCGTTCCAGATCTTGGCATAAATGTTTTGATACCGGCGGTTCCATCTGGAGCCAAGTCGACGACGGTTACCTTCACATTTACCCCTACTAAGACCGGCACTTTCACCTGGCATTGCTTCGCACCTTGTGGCGACGGTACCGATGGCATGGGTGGCGCAATGGCGACAATGGGTCAGATGGAGGGCAACATCACGGTGTCCTAGGGCTTATTCAGGCAGGGCGTGTGGCCTAGCGCCCCAGTTCCCACGCGCTCTGTCTGAATAATTAAGCCTGTGGCCGCTGCGAGGTTTCGCGGCGGCCACAGGTGTGAATACCGAAGTGCTAAAGGAGGCAGATGGAACATGGAGTTCATGCGGAGGTGCAGGACAATCAAAGGGACCCGAGGCTCGAAGATAGTGGGAACGATTCGTAACCGACGAATGGTGGCGGTTGGAGCGGCAGGAACTGTTGCGACCGCGGCTTTATTGCTCGCGGGTTGCACCAGTTCGGTATCATCATCCCCGGCGCCTGCGGCAAAGGATGTTTCTGCGTTAAACCCTGCGGTTGTTCAAGAACAGATGGTCATTCAAACCGGCAAGATGGTTGGCAAGCCGGGATGGCCGAAATTCAATCCTTCAACCATCTCGTTTCCTGCTGGTTCGACAGTACATCTAAAAATTATCAATTATGACGGTGGAACTGCGCCATTACCGGCTGCATCCCCCTGGGGACATGTCTGGGGGTCCGATCCCACCTTTGGAGTGGTAACCGGCGGAAACGAAACAGTAGACGGCAAAGTTGTTACAGAGATTGCAAATAACCTGGTGTCCCACACGGTGACAGTTCCGGGTCTGTTGCTAAACATTCCCATTCCAGCTGTTGCTTCCGGGCAAAAGTCTGTCACCGTCGATTTTACTTTCCAGGTCAACAAGGCAGGAAAGTATTTCTTCCAGTGCGAGGCACCTTGCGGAAACGGTATGACCGGCAATGGCGGAGCGATGGACACCGTTGGCTGGATGCAGGGCTATTTCAATGTGACCTGATCAAAGATCGTGTATAACCCTTTGCTTTGGGGCGTTGGCCAGCAGTTATCGATTGGTTAGAAGGAGGTGGTTACGTTGTATGACGAGAACTTCCTAGGAGATGATTCAAAATGAGGAAGCTTTCAAAGAATTCTGCACAAGCTCCAGTTGAACCTGGTTTTATTCCACTTGAGCCGTGCTCAACTTCCACCGATGGTCAGGGCTGTCCTGTCCCCGCAGCCTCTCTGGCGGAAGACCCGGCCAAAGACGCAAAGAATTTGTCAAGACGACGCTTTCTTTCAATGTTTGGTGCGGTTGCCGGTGCCACCGCTGTTTTGGGCACTGGTATTGAGTTGCTTTCGTACCGCGCCTACGCCCAGGGGATACCCAAGACAAATGGTTGGAGCGGCAACGGTGGGATGACCGGAAGCGGGGCGGCCGACATGGCAAGCACCATCGCGCCGCCTACCCATCAGTGGGCAATGGTCATTGATTTGAGCATGTGCAACGGCTGTGGGTCTTGTACCGCGGCATGTCAGAAAGCCCACTACCTCACTCCGGATCAAACCTGGATGAAGGTTTTCACCCTGACCGACAGCCTAGGCCAGACGTATCACCTGCCGCGGCCGTGTATGCAATGCGAGAATCCGCCTTGCTTGCACGTCTGTCCGGTACACGCGACGTTTAGACAAGATCAAGGGGTAGTCCTGGTCAATCAGGACCGCTGTATTGGTTGCCGTATGTGCATGGCCGCATGTCCCTATGAAGCCAGGTATTTCAATTGGAACTCAGATGTGAAATATCCCCCGATTCCAGTGGCGGCCACTCCGGAATTCCCGGTGCCTCAGCGTCTGGGTACCGTCGGAAAGTGCACATTCTGTGTTGGGAATTTGAACCACGGACTGCTCTCAGAGTGCTCGGCAGGGTGTCCGATGGGAGCCATCTATAACGGTGACCTCAAAACTGATGTAGCAGTAAATGCGTTGGGTTCGACTGTGAAATTATCGAAATTTCTTTACGACCACGATGCCGTCACCTACAAGCCTTCGGAGAACACCCATCCGAGAGTCTGGTACATATTGGGACACGGCCAAGATCTTGGCGCCGATTCAACGGCAAAGTCTTAGTGAGTAGGGAGGAATCGTGAAAGAGGCAAATATGGACGACAAGGCCGTTCTAACCGGGGAAGGTCATGGGACGGCGGACCTTAACCGCCAGGATTGGATCTACGATGCCCGAAGGGCTGCAATTGCTCCAACGATTGGGCGTACAAGCGTCAGGTGGCGGCTGGCCGTCACTTTGCTCAGCCTGGTTGTACTGGCTGGAATCGTGGCCTGGATTTATCAGCTAAAGCATGGCCTTGGTGCGGCTGGCTACAATGACCAGGCATTTTGGGCAGTATA
>JABEUP010000018.1 GCA_013044365.1 Acidimicrobiaceae bacterium | reverse complement strand
GAACCACATGACGCCAAAATCAAAGATAACACAACCAATTTGGCAATCTTAGAGTTGATGAAACGGTCCAAAGTGATCCCATTTATAAAAGCTAACTTGCCGAACACCCTACCGTAAGGAGGCAATACATTGTTTTTCAGCTCTCACGTGAGTTTAAGAATTTGTACCATGTCGACTATCTTCGAAGGAAAGACTTTCCCAGCCAACATTTTGGAGGAGACAGATGCTGAGCGAGATTGACCACGTCGCCATCGCAGTGCGGGATTTAGAAGCGGCAATACAGTATTACAAAAATGCGTTCGAAGCCGAGATCGAACATCGTGAAATCATCTCCTCCGACCTGGTGGAGGAAGCAATGATCAAAGTGGGTACTTCCTACATCCAGCTGATTTCCCCAACTGCACCTGGCTCTCCAGTGGCAAAATTTCTCGAAAAACGTGGAGACGGACTTCATCATGTGGGCTACCGGGTAACCGACTGCCAGGAGGCATTGGAAAGGATCAAGTCTCTTGGATTTGCAGTTCTGGACGAAGCTCCGCGGCCAGGATCACGCGGGACAACCGTCGCCTTCATCCACCCTAAAGAGGCGCTAGGCACCCTAATCGAGTTGGTTCAGTCCTAGATTAAATCGGCCGCCGACCCTCCAAGGCTCTCCCAAGAGTTAGCTCGTCGGCATACTCCAGATCACCTCCAACGGGAAGCCCGCTGGCAATTCTGGTTACTGAAATTCCAGTGGCTGAGAGAAGGCGAGAAATATACATAGCAGTTGCCTCGCCTTCGAGATTCGGATTGGTACAAAGAATGACCTCTTTGATTGACTCGTTAGATAGACGCGTTACCAGCTCCTTGACGCGTATCTGATCCGGCCCGACCCCATCGATAGGATTTAGAGATCCCTGGAGAACATGGTAAAGACCGTCGTATTCACGGGTCTTTTCAATTGCCACGATGTCCTTTGGCTCCTCCACCACACAAATCATCGATTGATCCCTCTTAGGATCAATACAAATTTCGCAGCTCTCGGTATCTGAGATATTGAAGCAGGTCCTGCACCAGGTGGAATTCATACGTGCAGCTGTAATAGCTTCAGCCAGGCGTAGAGCTTCGGTCTGATCAATCTTCAAAAGGTGGAAAGCTACACGCTGAGCCGACTTGGGACCGATCCCGGGGAGCTTACCCAACTCATCTATTAGCGCCTGAACTGACTGGGTATACATTTGCTAACTGCCTTTTTAATTTATTCAGGTGAACTTTTATTAAATTGAGATAGACCCGTGGCACACAAAGATCAGGGTTCGATCTTCTTGGCCCCCGGGAATATCTCGAGTATTTGAGACTCTATACCACCGGTAGCGACCTCTGGAGCCACCGAAAACTGCTCAAGCAATTCCGCACTGCTTTCCGATCCAGGAGAAGCCGACGGCACATGACCAGATTTTTCATCCGAAGTCAGTTCGACCACGAGATCGTTCCTGGCGAAATAGTTGGCGAATGCCTCTGATACGTCATTCAAGTTCTCCAGCGCATGATGCCTATGCGCCTCGTTGGGAACCGAGACGACAATCCTTGAGGCATCAAACACTACCACCCGGGCCGCTGAGTAGAGTGACCGTGCCTTCGGAAGAAGCTTGGGCAGAATCTCCTCCCTGAAAATTCGACCTCCCTGTTCCAGATTGAGCGGTGCACTTTTCTGATCCGACACAGAATTTTGCGCCTCACCTACCGAAACATGCGATAACACACCGTCAGAACTAGCTGGATCCAAAATGGACTGTCTCACAACATCAGCGGTTGCCTCGCTTTGGAGGTCTTGGACAGGTTGGGCAATTCCTGATTCTCCCTCCGCGGTGCTTGACTGCGCACCTGACATTGCCGTTTTAAGCCGGTCCATATTATCTCTGGCACGGT
This sequence comes from Acidimicrobiaceae bacterium, assembly GCA_013044365.1. Taxonomy (GTDB): domain Bacteria; phylum Actinomycetota; class Acidimicrobiia; order Acidimicrobiales; family Acidimicrobiaceae; genus SCQM01. Next base: position 1,667 of record JABEUP010000018.1, on the reverse strand, counting down.
TCTGGGCAGGCGAGGGTGCCTCGGCAATCCTCTCCCTTATCCGCGACGCTCCACCAGGTTCGGAAGCCTTTGACTGGAACCGGGTGGACCCGGAACCCTCCGCGGGACGTACCACAGGCTCAATATTCAAGGGCCCGGAGACAATTTCCCGTGATCTCATAAGTGAAATCTCGTGCTCCAACGCGCTGATCCTTTTAGACAGCATGGAGACCTCTGAATCAGAGTCTGAATTGATCAACCGGATAAGTCCGACTTCGAATATTATCCTTGGATCGAGCGAATCCTTCATACGATCAAGCGTCTCACCAAGCAGCGACAGAGACCGAATCAGCCATTGTGATGAAAACGACAGACTGTCGTTTTTTACCGGGAGATCGCCGCCACCGATATCGGTAACGCCAATCGAATGGAAGAATAAAATCCGAAACCTGGCAATTAGACCGTCACAGATACTTTGGGGATCCTGGCCCGAACGCAGGCAGGCATCCAAAGCAATCATGGCCGCCTTTACGTCCTTGGCTTCAACGGCAGTGACAACCTGGTCGAGATCGCCTATAGAGTCTGGAATATACCCAAGAGCAACCACCTGGTCGAGATATGAGAGAGTGTCCCTCGCCGATCCCGCTCCCTTATCCAATAACCAGCTAAGAGCCTCATCATCAAGTTTCAGATCTGCCCTGACCTTGACCGATTTGATCAGCCCTTCAAGGGTAGCCTCATCCAGCAGACGAAACTCAAAATGTTGGGTACGGCTCTTAATGGTCGGGATGACCTTCTGCGGATCAGTCGTAGCAAGCACAAAGATTACATGGCCTGGAGGCTCCTCGAGAGTCTTAAGCAGTGCATTTGCGGCATTGGTCGAGAGCATGTGAACTTCGTCGATGATATAGACCTTCCACTTCCCCATTACACCTACTGAAGCCGTAGAAAGCATGGCTCTCATCTCGTCAACCTTTGAGTTTGAGGCTGCGTCAAGCTCAACCACGTCGAAGGAGCGGCCCTCTGCTATCGAGTCGCAAGAACTGCACTCACAACATGGTTCGCCATCTGTAGGAGCATGACAGTTGAGAGCCTTGGCCAAGATTCTGGCGGTTGAGGTCTTGCCAGTACCTCTAGGCCCAGAAAAAAGATAGGCATGGGATACCCGGTCCTGGCTTACCGCATTTTGCAGTGCCCTTGTGACATGCTCCTGACCCAGCACCTCGGAAAATCGCTGAGGTCTAAAGCGTCTGTAGAAAGAGGTGTAGGAAGGTAATTCAGCCACAATTGGAGACTACAGCGCAACTGGCGCGAAAGAGTCCAAACTTTCAATTTCGGCAAAAGATCAACCGGGTCTTTGTCATTCAGTGTTGGACTAACCGATAGAGCTTGTAACATTAAGGCGCTTCGTGCGATGGCCAGACTTACTGCGGCACCCCTGGTGATCCGCTGAGAGCTGCTGCCTTCCGACCCTGACTCGGTTCACGGAGCCAGGCCGCGCAGGGCCCAGCCACCGCACGAAACGACTTGTCAGCTACCTAGAATAGCGTGTTAACACTTGGAGAGGTGCGAGAGAGTCTGAATCGGCGCGACTGGAAATCGCGTGTGGGGCAACTCACCGTGGGTTCGAATCCCACCCCCTCCGCGCAGGGTTAGCGACAAAACTAACCCTGTCATAACGACAAAAG
>JABEUP010000139.1 GCA_013044365.1 Acidimicrobiaceae bacterium | reverse complement strand
ATTCTTGAGGAAATCAACCAGTGGTGTGATGAGAATGAAGTTTCCAGCATTAGTGAACTTATCGGGGCTTCGCATGGTCAGTAAGTTGATCGCAAGTGATCGTTTGGCTATTGCACTTGACACGGACGATATCGGGATTGCCATGGGTTGGGCAATCCAGGTGCAGGGGCTATTTGGTATCGCGAAAGTTGGACTTCAGCTTTTCAGCGCATGCGGACCATCTGCTATCGCTCCACTTTTGGAGAAGGGATTCAAGATATTCCTCGATCTCAAGCTCCATGACATACCTGCAACAGTTGAAAAATCAGCGTATGCAATCGGGAAACTGGGAGTTGGTTATATGACTGTTCACAGTGCAGGCGGCGTTGAAATGGTAAAGGCGGCGTTGAATGGTCTCAATGAGGGTTCAAGGAGTGTAAATGCTCCGGTACCACAGTTACTTGGAGTCACGGTTTTGACCTCAGTGGCAAATGTTACCAGGGGTGAACTCAAGGAGCGGATCTCGATTTTGATGGATGCCGGTGCAGATGGATTGGTCTGCGGGTCTACCGATCTCGCCACTGTCAATTCCATCTCCCCTGGTTTTTTCAAAGTGGTTCCTGGAATCAGACGTCCGCAAGACCGTTCTGATGACCAGGCAAGGTTTGCCACCCCGGCTCAAGCTTTGGCTGGAGGAGCCGATGTTTTGGTGGTGGGCAGGCCTATTACTTCATCTCCGGAACCGCGCCAAGTGGCCAAAGAAATCCTGTCAATAGTGGAGAATTGCTAAAATTGACACTCCATGTGTTATTTAGCGCCAAAAAAAAGTGTAAAAAACGTATCTTTTTTAATTAATCGCAGCACAACAGGTAAAAATCGGCTAGCTTTCAATTCATGCCTTTGCCTCCATCTTTAACACCAGAGCAGCGGTCAGCAGCGCTTGAGAAAGCAGCTGAAGCCCGCCGCCAAAGAGCCGAATTGAAAGAGAAGTTGAAGATGGGTAATGTTACCCTTTCTTCGCTTCTCGACCGCGCATCAAAGGAAGAGCTAGTGGGGAAGATGAAAGTCGTCTCTGTCCTTGAATCCCTACCTGGGATTGGAAAGGTCAAAGCCCGGAAATTGATGGACCAAATTGGGATAAGCGAGACACGCAGATTGCAGGGTCTCGGGGCTAACCAGAGAGCCCGTCTCCTAGAGGAGACTTCGCGCTCCTGATAGTAGTTCTTTGTGGTCCAGGCGGCGTTGGTAAGGGTACCATTGCCGCTCGACTAGCTTCTGAAGTGGATAATTTGAGTTTGAGTCGTTCTTGGACTACTCGGCAGCGTCGCCGCGGAGAGAAGGATGACTCATACTTTTTTGTAAGTCTTGCGAAATTCCAACACGCTATCTCCGAAGGTAGTTTCTTTGAATGGGCTGAGTTCCTTGGAAATCTCTACGGCACGCCCAAGCCGGATCCATTTTCCACCTCTGATTTACTACTGGAGATTGATATCCAGGGTGCTAAACAGGTGCGTGAGAAGGACTCCAGCGCCGTCATTATACTGCTTGTGGCTCCTTCATCCGAGGATCAACGTCAAAGGATGATGTCCAGGGGGGATGATGTTGGAAGTATAAACGAACGGGTCAGTGTGGGACAGAGTGAGACCGATGAAGCCCGCAAGTTTGCTGATTACATAGTTGTCAACGATGATGTAGACAGAGCAGTTTCTGAAATATCATCTATAATCAGTACTTTACGGTCCGCTTGAACCGAAAGCTAATTCCAGACCAGGAGTATTTGTGGCTGAAGAGTCAAACCTTTCAATGATGAAACCCCCGATCGAAAATTTGTTAGCCGCAGTGGACTCGAAGTTCACGCTGGTTACGATTTCCGCCAGAAGGGCCCGCCAAATCAATGCCTACTTTTCACGACTTGGAGATGGCATAGGATCGATAGTCCCGCCTCAGGTGGATTCGATTAGCAAAAAATCGCTTACGGTTGCGTTCGAGGAGATCGCCGCCGGGAAGATCACCTATTCTCGTCCCGATCCCAATGAGGTCGTCCCGGCGGATGACGAGATTGATTCCGCCGATGTGACCGAGGACGAATCGGCTGGCATGGAGCTTGAAGACTGATTGCAAGCGTGATTTGATTTATGGCTGCGGATTAATTTTGCCTCGTCCTTTTGCGGTTCACTATCTTGGTTTAGCATAGGCTTTAGTCCAATGTCGAATTCATCCCCATTGAGAGGTAAGCGGATTGTTCTTGGAGTAGGTGGCGGAATCGCCGCTTACAAGTCAGTTGAACTCATGCGGAGATTAATGGATTGTGGAGCATTCGTATCTCCGGTCTTGACCAAGGCGTCGCTCAGATTCGTAGGAGAGACCACGTTTTCTGCCCTTGGATCGGAGTCCGCGAGAACTTCACTGTGGGATGCAGGTGATCCGATTCCTCATACCAGGCTCGGCCAACAGGCTGATCTGGTCCTTGTCGCCCCGGCGACGGCGGATCTCATCGCGCGCTATGCGGCGGGCATAGCCGATGAACTTCTGACTACCACACTTGTGGCAACCAATGCGCCAGTTGTAATGGTTGCCGCCATGCACACCGAGATGTGGCAGCATCCAAGCGTTGTCGAAAATATTGCCACCCTCCGCCGACGGGGCGTGGTCGTGATAGAGCCAGAAATTGGTCGGCTTGCCGGAGGCGACATCGGAGTGGGGCGGCTTGCATCTACGGGGAGCGTGGTTGAAATTATTGAGGAGATATTCGATGGTTCAACTCGTGCTCTGTCCGGCAGGAAGGTTCTTGTCACCGCTGGTGGTACCCGTGAGGCAATCGATCCAGTCCGTTACATTGGAAACAGGTCTTCCGGGAAACAGGGGATAGCTTTTGCCAAGGCTGCCGCAAGATATGGCGCGGAAGTGACTCTGGTTTGCACGGTTCCCTTTGAAAGCGAGCCCGGCATCAATGTGATTGAAGTCGAATCGGCGCAAGAGATGTTCGAAGCGGTTTCTGATGCAGCGGGAGGATTTGATCTCGTGGTCATGGCTGCTGCGGTCGCGGATTTCAGGAGCAAGGAAATAAGCCCGACAAAGATCAAGAAGAGTCACGGGGCCCCTCAACTCGTGCTTGAGCCAACACCGGATATTTTAGCCTATCTGGGATCGGTGAAGCCAAAGAATCAGGTCCTCGTTGGTTTTGCAGCCGAAACCGGTGGCGTGGAGGCAGAAGCCAGGCGTAAGCTTAAAGATAAGAATACGGATTTCGTAGTGGCCAATAATGTCCTGGAGCAGGATGCCGGATTTGGGGTTGACACCAACCGTGTGACATTAGTTTTTGAGGACTCGGCTCTGGTGCTGGATTTAGACGACAAGAGACGAATCGCGAATAGGGTCCTGAGTTTCGTGGCAGAATGGGCGGGCAAAAATGGTGTCTGGTCGGATTAGGCAAAAGCCCGCGGTTGATTAGAAGGGATCTTTCGTTGAGGTATTCGTTTACATCAGAGTCGGTGACTGAGGGCCATCCAGATAAAATTGCGGACCAGATTTCTGATGCTGTGTTGGATGCAATTTTGACTGAGGATCCTTTTGGCAGGGTCGCCTGCGAGACACTATTAACCACAGGTCTTGTGGTTGTAGCGGGTGAGATAACTACTAATTCCTATGTAGATATTCCGCGGTTGGTTCGCAGCACAGTTTGTGAGATTGGTTATGACCGTGAGTCCTTTGGATTTGACGGAAACACCTGCGGCGTAATTGTCTCAATTGACGAGCAGTCACCAGATATTTCATCGGGAGTATCTAAGGCGTATGAAGTGAGAAATAATCTCTCAGGTTCCGGCGAACTGGACCTCCAGGGTGCCGGTGATCAGGGTATGATGTTCGGTTTTGCTTGCAATGAGACCTCCGACCTGATGCCACTTCCGATATGGCTCGCCCATCGGCTCTCCCAACGGCTATCGGAAGTTCGCCGTGCAAATATCCTTCCTTACCTTCGTCCCGACGGCAAGACGCAAGTCACAATTGAATACGAAGACGGCCGGCCCGTCAGTCTCAAAACGGTATTGATTTCCACCCAGCACCAGCCCGGCATCGATTTGAAGACTCTGTTACTGCCAGATCTCACCGAATCAGTGATAATGCCAATGATTCCCAAGGATCTCGATATTTCTAATTTGAATATCCTAGCCAATCCCACCGGACGGTTCGAGCTGGGGGGTCCTCACGCTGACACTGGTCTTACCGGGCGCAAGATAATCGTTGACACCTACGGAGGAATGGCCCGGCATGGTGGGGGGGCATTTTCCGGAAAGGATCCCTCCAAGGTCGACAGGTCGGGCGCTTATGCCGCACGTTGGGTGGCCAAGCATGTCGTTGCTTCGGGTGCTGCCGAAAAGTGCGAGATCCAGGTTGCATACGCAATTGGCGTGGCTAGGCCGGTGTCAATTATGGTGGAGACTTTTGGAACTGAAAGGGTGAGTCCTGAATCGATTGCCAAGGCAGTCGACCAAGTATTCGATTTGAGGCCGTTGGCTATCATCAATGAGCTTGACCTTCGTCGTCCTATCTATCGCAGGACTGCGGCGTATGGCCATTTCGGCAGATCCGAGAAGGGCTTTACCTGGGAAGAGACTTCCAAGCTTGCAGAATTCACTCAAGCACTGGGGCTGTAGTCAAGTTTTCCCAAGGAACGGACACCGTCATGTCAGTTCAAGATGATCCGTCGTGGTCGTTAGTGGCCGAGGTGCTTATCGACTCGGTCGGGCTTTCAAAGGTATTTAGCTATGGCGTTCCCGATAAGTATCGGAGCCAAATAGGTATCGGAAGCTATGTTTCGGTGCGACTGGGCAATTCCCGGATGAGGGGATGGGTGGTGGGTCTTGGCGAGATGTCTGGCCAGGTCAAGGAAAGTCTTGAGTTCAAGTTGTCTCCAATATCCCGACTACTTGGTGGAGGCCCCTCTCCCGAGGTAATAGCCCTTTGTAAATGGGCGGCATGGCGGTTCATCGGATCACCGGTAAGTTTCATGACTCATGCAAGCCCAAAAAATAGAGTTCCTTCCCGAGCCGGTGGCGAACTTGACTTTCGCGGCTGCGGGACACAATTTCGCCTAGCCCGGGGGGAATCACTGGTTGTTAGAATTCCTCCCGGTCATTCGAGAGCCGAATGGATCACCGGTCACCTGGGCGATCCAATGAAGCTGATGGGTCAGGTTATCATCGTGTGTCCCACTCAGAATGCGGTTAGGCACATTTCGCATTCGTTACAAATCCGGGGGTTTCAGACAGCTTTGTTTCCGGAGGAATTTCAGAGCGCAAGAGATGGTGCTCAGGTTGTCATCGGGGCCAGAAACGCTGTGTTTGCTTCCGTTGCACAGCTATCCCAGATAATCGTTGTGGATTGCGATGATCCATCACATACGGAGAGTTCAAGTCCAGTCTGGAGCAGCTTTCAGGTGGCACGCGCCCGGGTCGAACAGAGCCAAAGGGTCGTGCTCCTGTCCTCGGTCCCCTCTGTAGAAACGATGTTCGGCGCAAGGACGATATCACTTGGTCGAACAATGGAGCGATCCGGATGGCCGCGGGTACTTGTGGCGGATATTTCAGAGGCATCGGTTTCAACCCCGTTGGTTTCACCGGGACTAATATCCCAAATTCATGCCGGTCTCAAAATGGGCGTCAGGCCCCCGATTGCGACCAGGGAGGGCCTGATCGACTATGACGGTGTGGTTGTGTTGTATAACCGGCTGGGCGGGGCTAGGACTCTGATCTGTTCCAAATGTAACCAGGTTGTTTCATGCGTGAAATGTTCGACAACATTGATGCAAACCCCTCCTGACCACATGCGGATGGGTTCGGCCAACCGCCGGGAAATTAACAAGAAAGTGAAACAAAGTCTTTTGATTGCCGGACTGACATGCCCGCGGTGCAAAGAGGAGTATCCGACAATATGCACTCACTGTATGTCAGGTTCTTTAAAAGTCGTCACCTTTGGTATCGAGCGGTTCCGAGCCTTGCTTGAGGCCGCAATAGGAAGCGAGGTAAGCGAAGTTGACGCCGCAAGTGAGATTGAGATCTCAAAACTAGGTAGGGTAACGATTGCCACAGAGGCGGTATTTACGCGTTTCGGTTCGGCAAAGATGGTGGTGGTAGCCGATTTCGACCATTACCTCTATGCGGCCACCCTGAATGCGCGCGAGCAGGCTCTGTCATTGCTGTCCAGGGTCTCAAGACTTGTTCCCCCGAGGAGCGCAAACACGGGCTACGTCCCAATATTTATTCAGACTAGAGACATAAATAATATTGTCCTCAAATCGGCGGTCCACGGTGATCCGCGTTTATTGATAAAAGAGGAAGCTGATTTGAGAAAACGCTTGAACCTCCCTCCTTTTGGCGCAATTGTCAGAGTTTGGGGTCCAAAGGCGGCGGTGTGGATCGAAACATCGGGAATTGGTGCCATATCCGGTATCGAATTGATCCAGGCAAACGAAGGAGTATTCGATTTGCGAAGCGATTCGAAAGAAGGGTTGCTTGATCTGATAGCCGAGAGACGGTCAATTGTATCTGCCAGTGGAGTACGGTTTTTGGCAGATTCCTACTAAACGCCAATTGGATTGTTGGCTGGAAAGCCAACATAGCGTTTTACCTGCGCGCAAATATCTGCCAGCCTGGATTGAAGATTGGCTAGTATTGAGGGTTTGATGGAAGTCCAGGGATTGGAATGGTTGTCAGTTTGGATTTCAACCTGTTGTTTGATCAGTCTCCCCAGTTCAGTCAGAATGGGATTTTCGGGAGTACTGTGCTGCGATAGCAATCCGTTGGACATCAGCCTTTCCAGTCCATCTTTCCATGCATCTTCTGACCATCCACGAGTCGGAAAGATTACGTCGTGGGTTACTACGCCAGCGGCAATCTGTAAAAGATGCGACTGGACGCCGTCAATTCCATGAGCTGCCAGGGCCGCGTTGTGGGTATCACCGCGATGCTCCCGAAGCAGCGTCGCCGCTCCAAACAGCATCAATTCGCTCGATTGTTCCCAATGAAGGTTTAAATGTGCAGCGTATAATGCTCTTCCGCCTTTAGGAAGTGAGGATGCAATTTCCAGTAAATGAGCCGATAGGTTATCAAGCTCTTTTTCAGGTGGGGTTCCGCGTATCCCGCCACTTATTGTCTCCATCGCTATTTCGTTTCTAACATTGAGAATTAGCTCGGGAGAAGATAAATTCCATGCGTCAGGAATGGCTCTAGCCACCATCGCGGGTGCGAAGTGATAGAAAAGCGCTTCGACGACCTCTTTGCTTGGGGTGCCAAGCGCTGCTGACCGGGAGGCGAAATAACTCATCCACCCACCCTTTAGGCCTACTGCTTTATAGCTGCTTGTGGCGTTCGGGTGGAAATAAACAACGGAATGGATGGGTTCGTACAAACGCCACATGGCCCTGCTAATGTGCTCTTCCACGTCATTTCCCCCTTCTCAAATTTGTACAACATATTAGAACTTAATACTCAGGTGATTAACACTGATTGGTGTAAATAAGAATGTGTCCGTCTCTTTTGTCGATGATATCTCAGGCGCGGGTTTTCTATCTACCCGCAACGTTGTCTTGAGTGAGGTATCAGCTGAAGACGACTCGTCCGTAGGAGTATTCTGATGGATCGGGTCACTGTCCAGCCTTACGCTGTCCGCGTAAGCCAGGCAGCCACCTCCCTTGCCGAAATGGCAGGTGAGAATAGATGTCCCTGGCCGAGGTCGCACCCTAGGCTTCGCAAATGTTCCAACTGCTCCTGATCCTCGATTCCTTCGGCGAGGACGGTCATGTCGAGCTTGTGACAGAATGAGACGGTTGCCTCCATGAGGTCCTTGCTGTATTGATTTTCCTGCGCTGGTCTAACGAACGACTCATCAATCTTAACGATACCCGTATCCAATAGTGATAGACAGGTAAGTGAGGAGTACCCTGTGCCAAAGTCATCGAGAGCTATGGATACCCCTAGCTGTCGAAGATGGGCGATTACACGTGCGCATAAGCTGATGTCGGTAAAAGCGACGCTCTCGGTAATCTCAAGTATCAGGCGACTTGACGGGAATCCGCTGGCGTTGAGCATATCCTCGATCTCTATTGTCAGGTTTGGATCGTAAAACTGGCGAGGTGCGAGATTCACTGCAACAAAAAGAGGTTTGGCCCGGGCGCCTACACTTTCCCATGATCCTGCATCGCTGATTGCTTGACGAAGCGCAAAGGTGCCCAAATCGAAGATAAGGTCTCTCTGTTCGGCGATAGCGATAAATTCCTGAGGAGGCACCATACCGCGTACGGGGTGGTTCCATCGCAATAGTGCTTCGAAACCCACCACTTCGGTTGTGGCCAGATCTATGATTGGCTGGTAATAGATCGAAAATTCACCGGATGAAAGCGCCAGTTTCATCTCTCGGGCGAGTTCGAAATCGATCGAGATTGCCTCTTGCATATCCCTGCTGAACAGGGTGTATCGGGACTTTCCTTGACGTTTAGCCTCATACAAAGCGATGTCCGCATCCTGGATGATCTCGGTGACGTTTTCACTGTCTGCGCTAAAAATCGCGATTCCAATGCTTGCGCATTGGTTCACACGCATCTTGGCAAGCTGGAATGGCTCGATAAACACGCTGAGGATGCGTTTCGCCACCTCTTCGGCTTCTCCGGGGGACGTCAGTCCTTCGGCGAGGTAGAGAAACTCATCGCCCCCGAAACGGCCTAGAGTGTTCGTGGCTCGAGACACTGTTTCTAGCCGGTGAGAGACGGCAACTAGTAACTCATCGCCGACCTTGTGGCCGAGTGTGTCATTTACTCTCTT
>JABEUP010000138.1 GCA_013044365.1 Acidimicrobiaceae bacterium | reverse complement strand
GTATTCAGCGCGTGCCTGAACAAAGATCGCTTCATAGTGAGCGGCTTTCCGGAGCGTTGGTTGATAGGCGGTTGACCAATAGAATCCTGTGTCGAGGTCTCGAAGATAAATGAATGTTCCACAACAATCGGAAGTAGCATCTTCCCGCCAACGGGTAACGGCCAGATCCTGCCTCCGGCTGTACCCGCCTCCGGCATTGTTCACCATGACATGATATCGGCCGTTGGACAACAGGTGAACTTCAGGGACAGGCGTGTTTGGATCAGTAAACACGCGACGTATCTCTCCTTGCTCGAGATCGGGAGGGTGTGCCACGGCTCTTACTTCCGCATCGTGCGGATGAACTATTGCCACCTTCTTCGGCAAACGCTCCTGAAGCAACAACTCCGTCGCTCGGACCATGGGGAGGGACATGAATCGTCGCTGCATCGGACGGTCAAGCAAGATATGCTCAAAGGCCAACAGACTCATGCCTTGATGATGCGCCATGAATGTTTGCACGATAGAGTAATTCTTGCCCCTCGGCACACGTGACGGCGTGTAATCGACCGCTTCGTAGTATCCATAGGAACCGAGGAACCCATTTGCGGCCATTGCCTGCAAGTTGCGACATGCTTCTCGTGGCATGACCATGAGTGCCAATGCACTAGCGTAGGGAGCGATGACCAGATCGTCGCCCAACCCGCGCTTAAAACCAAGCCCGGGCACGCCGAACGCCCGGTATTGATAGACTTGGTGGATGTCGACAAAGTTATAACAGGACTCGGACATTCCCCAGGGGACGGCTCGTTGTTGACCGTATTCAATCTGGCGGGACACTGCTGCTTTGCAAGTCTGGTCCAACAAGGTGTTCTCGTAACTGGCCATCATCAATAGTGGCATGAGGTACTCGAACATCGAGCCGCTCCACGAAATCAGACACATCCGTCCGCCATAGCTTGTCAACAGTCGGCCGAGCGAGAACCAATGCTTTTGCGGTACCTGTCCTTCCGCAATAAGCAGAAAACTGGCCAGACGCGCTTCTGATGCCAACAGATCGTAGCAAGACGGATCGCGGCGACGTTCACCCACATCATAACCGATACTCAGCAAATTAGACGATGTATCGTAGAGAAATTCAAAATCCATGACCGAGAGTTTTTGACACCGGTCTACCAAATTGTCAATGAGTCTGAGGCGTTCCATCGCCGGTGACGACTGCTTTTTAATGTCTGTTGACTTCTCTTGGGATATCTCAAGCAGGGTTGGAATCCGATTGAATTGCTTCAAATCGGGAACCAATCCCCTGAGGTCCTCTCGAAGAGAGTTGGATTGATGGTCAAATGCCTGGGCCCAGTAATAAATCTCGCCGTCGATGTCGATATCTGCCGGCAACCATGTAACGAGTCGTCCGCTGACGCGGTCAACCTCCGACAACAAGAGATCGGCACCAGCCAGCGTCTGCGTCACTCCCTCCGGAGAGGATGCGTTCAATACGCTTAGGAGGTGCTTGATCTTATCTGAAAGATCCGGGGCAACGGACACAGGTACGAGTTCGGAAAGGACACGCAAGGTATCATGCAACCCTTGGAATGCCGTCAAAGACAGAACCGGCTGATTTTTCAATTCGGCTAATCCAGCCTGAAAGGTAAGCAAGCTTCCTGCCAGATTGCCGCTATCTACCGTAGAAACGTATTGTGGGCGAAGCGGTTCCAGTGTTCTTGTGTCATACCAGTTGTAAAAGTGGCCACGGTAACGTTCCAGCTTTTCCATTGCAGACAGGATGTTTTGGGACCGCAGAAGAAATTCTTCGGCGGAAATATAGCCGAAATCGTACGCAGCCAGATGAGCCAGTAGTGACATGCCAATGTTTGTTGGTGAAGTGCGCCGTGCAATGGCCGGAGATGGATATTTCTGGAAATTATCAGGTGGTAGCCAGTTGTCCTCTGGGGATATGAAATCTGCAAAAAAACGCCAAGTCCGACGGGCTGCCGACCTGATAAACACCTGCTGCTCAAGGGTTAAGTCTGTTCTGGGAGATGGAAGTGGCCGACTGATCCACCAACCGAAGATAGGAGATACTAGCCAGGAGATCAAGACTGGCGAACAAAAAAGCAACTCCTCTAATCTGTCCTTTAATAAGAAAGTCAGTGTGAAGGCCAGGAGAGGTCCGATCCACATCTCCTTGAAAAACTCAGACAGCGTATGACGGGCATTGCGACTGGTATAGGATTGCATGTGCCAGAGCATTAATCCCCGTCGGGTAAAGAGCATCCGTACACCCGAGCTCAGGATTGCATCAAGACAAATAAGCGTATCGTAGGGTAAAAAGACCAACGTCATCAAAGCAAGTACGACAAGGCGTCCAGCGGACTTTCCTGTCATTGACAGGTGCAGCATCCAGTGGCGTTCTACTGGCTTTCTGATGAGCTCGATCACGGCTCCCAGGCAGTTGGGTAAAAACAGCACCCCCACGACCAGCAGGGTCCAGAAGTAGGTTGGTCCCGGACCAAACAGCCAACCCCCTGCCAGAAAGGCAAGGAGCGATGGTGGGACAAGACTCCGGCGAAGGTTGTCGAAGATCTTCCAAAGCGACAATGCATTGAGCGGGTTCGGCTGCCGCTTCAACCTTGGCCCGGATAGACCGGGCGGACCCGGTACCATGGGAAGCAGCCAGCCGGCAAGCTGCCAGTCACCACGTATCCACCTGTGCCTCCGGCTGGCCTCCATCGTGTAACTGGCGGGAAGTTCTTCGATGAACTCGACATCGGTCACCAACGCCGAACGGGCGTAGCCGCTTTCAAGAAGGTCGTGACTGAGAATGAGATTTTCCGGAAAATGTCCATCGACAGCCTGACGAAAAGCATCCACATCGTAGATGCCCTTTCCAATGTACGAACCTTCCCCGAAGATGTCCTGATAGACATCCGAAACCTCCCGGGTGTAGGGATCGATACCTGATTCACCCGCAAACAGTTCGGCAAACAATGACCGCCCGACACTGGTCAGGCTGTTCGACGCGCGTGGTTGCAAGATTGCGTAGCCTTCGACAATGCGTCCCTTGCCAGCGTCGTAGACCGCATGATTGAGTGGATGAGCGATATTCCCTATCAATGGTCGCGCCGTGTCGCGGGGAAGTTGAGTGTCGGTGTCCAGGGTGATGACATACTTGATCGAAGCGAGGATGGTCAGATCCCCGACGAGCTCCGAAAATGATGTATTCCCATCTCCACGCAAAAAAGCATTGAACTGCTCCAGTTTGCCGCGTTTGCGCTCATATCCCATCCAGGTCTGTTCGATTGCATTCCACACCCGTGGCCGGTGAAACAGATAAAAGATGCAGGCGCGATCCTCTCGATAGGTCTCATTAAGCGACAGGACACCTTTGACTGCCCGGGAGAGTAATACGTCGTCTTCTGGCAGAGTTTGCTCAGGCGAGTCACGAAAGTCCGTCAGCAAGGCAAAGAACAGATTCGGATCGCGATTTCCGAGATAGCGGATTTCCAAAGCTTCCAGAAGATCATCAATCTCCTGAGATGTGCTTAACATGGTTGGGACAATTACCATCGTGCGTTGACCGGAGGGAATGCCACCGGAAAAATCCAGTCGTGGCAAGGTGCGCGGCGGCAAGAAGAGCGGGACCATCTGGTTCACCAGTGAAACAGCCAAGGATGAAAAGCCGATTGCACCGGTAACTCCAAAAAACCAGTAACGCCAGCTGGCCAATCCTTCAACGCCAATATGGAAAATCATGAGGGATGTTGCCAGTGAGGTAAACAGCAGGATGGGGGTCAAGTAAAGGAAAAGGCGGTGATGCCGGTTTGCTCGCCTGCTCAACGTTTTCCATGACAAGCGGCAATCGACTGAACGCTCCAGCATACACCGTCCACGGTCGATCAAGTAGTATCCAACATGGGCAGTGCGGTCATTGATACCCATTCGCGTTGCTGCAGACTGCGCCAGGACAATGGCTTCGCGAGCGACTTCCAACTCACTTAGAGGACTGCCCTTTGCCACATCTTCGATGGCATGGCGGTACCGGTCCCGGGTGGGAAAATCCTGACGGGCGTGTATTCCGGGCGGATCTTCGCGCAATATCTTTTCAACGGCGCTGAGGGACTCGACGTAAGTACTCCAGTCCATTGACGTAATAAAACGCAGACTACCAATACTGTTTGCAATGGAAATCTGGTTGGCCGCCGCTTTTTGGGAGGCCACAGCGGATAACTGAGTAGCGGTCACCCCTTGTTCAAGCAGTTTGTGCTCGACCCAGGTTTGAACAAACGCCATTTGGGAACCCTGGGCCTGGAGCCTCGAATAAAACTCCTCCACGAACGGGGCGGTCAGAGGCATATCGGCATCGGCAAACTCCGCTAATACCCTGATTATCTGTTTCGGTTCCCTCTCGGCTGCCGCAAGCATGCGGTCTGCCCATGGGATGGCTGCATCTCGCTCCTCTCTCCGACGGGCAATGCGAACCCCGATATAACGAAGGGTTTCCAATAGCGCCAACTGCAGCATGATTTGAAAGGTACACAACTCACCGAGCCTAAGCGGTTCAACCGTCTGGTATGATGCAATGAATTGCGTGGCATTGTCGCTGTCGACGCGACCATCCATGTGG
>JABEUP010000017.1 GCA_013044365.1 Acidimicrobiaceae bacterium | reverse complement strand
GTGGTCGTGGTGGGTGGCACTGTCGTGGTCGTGGTGGAACTTGATGAGGTCAATGACAATGCAGATGAAATACTCTGCGCAAGCAACGGCAAGCAGTTTGGCGAAGAAGGTTCTACCGTAGAGGAGGAGTTGGGTGGAACAGATTCACCAGACCCGATGGCCAAGTTGGTCACTGCAGTAGTAGTGGACGAGCTCTGAGAGTTCGGAGAATTGACCGTTTGCGACTGGCCTGGAGCTGCTGCAGAAGTAGTGGTGGTGGTGGTCACAGGCGACGACGGCAATGATACACCTAGGTTTGAAACTGCTGCAGAAAATGCCTTTTGTATCGGCTCCGGCAGAGAACCGGATGCAGCTGCCGCCGACGCACCGGTGAAAGCCGCTGCGGTAGTAAGCGCAATTATTACTTTGACTCCGAGAAGCCGGGTGACGTAGGCATGCTTGCTATGTCCTGCCGGACTCAGTATCTCTGCTTCCATCTCCTCTGACATCCTCTCGACAACCGAGGATCCTCCGACTTCAATCTCAGGAGCTGAAAACGCCGACATTTCAATCAAGGCACTTTCAAGTGGAGAAAATTCTTTCCCTGCCGGAAGGGAGCCGTCTATTAGACGATCAATGAATTCATCCATCTCGTCGTGATGAAATCCATCAAAATTACCACTGGAAGTTCGATCGTCGTTATTCATAAGTCACAAACAGATCGATTTGAACCGTCGATTTGTTACGCTGAGGAAAAGAATTTCTTCTGCAGCATAGATTTTTTCTCTCCGATAACGACTTTTTCAAGATTTTCCAAACCCCTGAAAAAGAGGATTCTCACTGCTCCCTCTGATTTTCCGATAATTTGAGAGATCTCATAATGAGATAATCCAACGATAACTCTAAGAGATACCACTTCGGCCTGTGTGGTCGGTATCTGTGACAACCATTCCAAGGTTTGCGAAGAAGACTCATCTAGAGAGGCTTCCGGGCCAGAATGATAATTATTTTTGCGAAAACTATTCTGATCATCCACAACCATCAATAACTGCTTCGGACGCCTATAGTCTTTCCGCAATTGATCGTACAACCGAGCTCGGGCTATCTGGAACAGTAATCCCTGCAAAGAGGAGAGTTCACCCTGAAATCTTGGTAATACTTTTGAAAGCGAGATCCAGCTCTCAGATGCTATATCCTCTGAAAATTTACACCCCAACGAGGTAAGGTATCTCACGAGCCCCGGATTAAGAATGCACCAAAGCCTAGACAGGGCGTCTTTGTCGCCTGCTTTTGCATTTACTATCGTTTCCACAGGGTCAAACGTGAGTCGATTGAACACTACTGTAAGGGTACCAGTTCTTATATATAATCATCGAGCCAAACACAAACAATTGTTTGGCTGAGGTTGCAGAAGTGCTACGCCACCCTTGCCGTCGCCCGCCTACCCCCCAATTTCAGGACTTCAATAGCTCCCGGCATCTGCTCCTTAATCTCCATGCCATGCGTGACTACGATAACCTGATTGAATCGAGCCTTCAGGCTATCCAGAGCCGTCAGCATAACAAATTTCCGTTGGTCGTCCAAAGGTCCGAAAATCTCATCCAAGACCAACAATCCCACCTGCTGCCCGAAACTATGACCTATCTGCTCAGAAATGGCAATTCTGAATGCCAAATTGGCGAGATCACGCTCGGAACCGGAAAATCGGGTTAAATCGTGCGACAAACCGGAATCTGAAATGCGCAATTGCCATGTGCCGGTATCGACATCAAGGCAATCGTATTCACGTTCAGTCAACTCAGAGAAGAGGAGCGCGGAAGCCGCCGCAAGCCTTGGACCGAGTGCAGCAATGGTTGACCGTCGGAACTCATTTAGATATTCGGCCACACGATTCACAACTTCTGACCGCGCCTCTAATTGTTCGACCGCTTTCCGTGCCTGTAGGGACTGCTCGATCAATGCTTCCAGTTTCTCTAACTTTCCCTCTAACGTGAGTACGCGAAATCTCTCGCCTTCACACCGTTCAATAGCATTTTTGGCCTCGCGATCAGCAGTTTCCCTCTTAACCTTTTGTTGTCTGAAATGATCCGGGTCAAATGCCAAGCACCGCAATTCCGTCTTCAATTCCTCAAGCTCATGTCCGACCTCTCCGTAAGAATCGAAAACTCTGGAACTTGATTTCAATATTCTCTCAAGTTCACGCCGTTCGGCTGTAAGGGTAAGAAACCTGACTTGATCTGACTTGGCGGATTCCAGTTCACGAACGATATCAGCCAACATAATGTTTAACTCATCACTATTTTCGAGAGGCTCATTCTCTAATAACACGGCCCGAAGCATCGAGGCTCTTATCGAGGCCCGGTCCAATAATTCGACATCGCGCAGTAGCTCCTTTTGCCTCAACTCGGCGGATACCAATTGCTGTTCGCGTTCTTGAAGTTGGCTACAGCCGCGGTTGAACAAAACCGTTTGCTCGGCTAAAATTGCGCGGCACTCCGCGAGGTGATCTGCAAACCCATGTCCCAACTCTTTACCACAGGTGGGACATGGTGAACCAGACCCTAAACTCAGTAGCGTTTTCAGAGTTCTCTCGGCTGACTCGCACGCCGCACCTATCGAAGCAACCTCAAGTTCAAGATCGCGGAATTCCGTACGGAGGAAACTCACTTTCTCTGCATTGATAGCAATCTGGTCCCTCATTTTCGACCGCGTCGCATCCAAATCCTCGACTGTCGCACAGCCGCTCGGACTCAACACTAATCCCAGCTCCTCGTTTACTCTTTTTAGTTCTGACCGCTTTTTAACTGAAGCCTTTACTTCGGCGAGTTTTCTTTCGATTTCATATACGCGCAACTCAGAATCCCCAAAATCAGAGCTCTCTATCTCGACCTCGATCTCTTGAAGCCGCTTCCCTGCCTGCTCTACCAAAGTTACCTGCAGGGACAACTCGTCATAAAGTCGGCGCTTCTCGCGGCCTACGGCAACAATTCGGTCACTTTTGATTTTCAGCGACTCCAACCTTGAATATTCACTTGCCTCCCGTTCAGCCAGAAGAATACAATAGCGAACCTCCTCTTGGCTCTTTTCCAACTGCAGCTTTGCGCTTCCCAGTTCGCCCTTGCACTCGTCGCGTTCCAAAAAATAAGAAGGTGCTTCAGGCATAGATGCCCTAGCGAGTTTTAATTGTTCCAGATGTGCTCTAGCATCAGCACGAGCCATGTCCCGGGCTTTATCAAGCGGAGTGATCCCGAGCAACGACAGTACCAGCTTTTGGCGGTCTGCCGGGCTTGCTTCGGAAAATGCGGAGAGCTGCTTTTGTTCAGCAAAAACTGAGGCTCTGAACGCCTCCACATCCATTCCCAGAACGGAATGGATGACACGGTTCGTTTCTTTTACTCCGTCAGATACCAGATCATTGTCTATCCAGACGCGGGCTTTTACCAAACCACGGCCGGTAACCCTACGATTTACTCGATAAAGATGGTCCTCGTGTTCAAATTCAATCTCTGTCACACAATCCTTATCACTTCCCGAAGACCTTACATCCTGTACTGAAGTCCGGGTTCGGCCATATAGCGTCCACGGGATTGACTCGATGAGGTATGACTTGCCAGCCCCGTTGGGACCGTAGACCCCAATTAATCCTGATGGCAACTCAAGATCCAGCTGATCTTCGAATACTCGGTAATTTTGTAAAGAGATTCGATAGATTCTCATGAAGCCTCAATCGCCTTGTTGATATACTCGATACCCATCTTCGATATTTCCACCTTCTCGTCTTTGGAGACATCCTGAAATTCGACGAAATGCGCCCATTTAGAGGGAATTGACTCAAGCTCTGGAAGTTCGACCCCCATTGCTGACGAAACGTATACGGGCTCCAGGCGGAAATAGAGCAGGTGACCACTCAGGTCGCGAATAATGCCAGGATTAACCATTCGGAACGCGGACGGATCCACGCCATCCAGCCTCAGTTTTACGACAGCATTCGCCGGCGTGCCCCTCAATTGGTCCTCTATGACACGCTCGATATCTTTCGGACCGAACCCCAGCGCAGATACGAACCCGGCATCCAACAAAGGCCTCCGGCCAGCGAGGGGAATATGTGAACACAAACCAGCGTCTGTGTCAAGAACAGCAATTCCCTTCGATACCTCTGGATTATCCCCAAAAGAAAATGTGTCGGTTGATCCCGCATACCAAATGTTCTCCTTGACTTTGGCATGGAAGTGATAGTGGCCTAATAGCGCAAAGTCTCCCCGGATTGACTCAGCGTCGAGTTCTATCTCGTTTATGTCTGCATAGCGAGGCGCAAGCTGCTTTACTCTCGGATGGGTGATTACAAGATTCACCTTTGTCAAACTCTTGTTGGATGCAGCAAGATCCAATGCATCGAGGGTATCTGACTCCGCCAGCATCTGCGGAATCCCATGCACCCTCACGTCGCGAATGTCAAAAAACTCGTATTTCTGCTTAAAGATCAAACCAAACTCTGGAAAAACATCATGGAGAGCTCCATATGGACTTTCAGTACCCCGCAGCCTCGGAGTGTCGTGATTTCCACTGATGGCAACCAACGGAACTCCCGAGTTCCTAATTGCGAAAAGTCCTTTTTGTACAGTTCTAAATGATCTGAATGATGGCCGCGGAAAATCGAAGATGTCGCCCAAAAATAGAATCAGATCGGGATTTTGTTCCAACAACAAATCAACCGCACTTAAGAATGAATCCTCGAAATCACGTTCCCGAATATTCACGCCATCATTTGCCAGCGGGTAGGTAGACCGTCCAACATGGGCATCTCCAAGTGCTGCAATCTTCACCTAAGACTCCTTAAACCAGTTTTCGCTATGCACAACCATAACGATCGGTAGTTACATATCCACCCAGCAGTGGCCGCTCCCAATGCATTTAGAATGAAGGAGTCGAGTTGGCCGGGTGGCCGCGGGAGGCGCACTCCCGAGGAAGGTCGGGGCTCCATAGGGCAGGGTGCTGGCCAACAGCCAGTCAGGGTGACTTGCAGGAAAGTGCCACAGAAAAAAGACAGCCACATATGGTGATGGTGAAACGGTGCGGTAAGAGCGCACCAGCATAAGGGGCGACTCTTATGGCTAGGTAAACCCCACCCGGAGCAAGGCTAAATGGAGTAAAGGTTGCCCGCCGTATCAGAAATGATAATACTCCAGGTAGGCTGCATAGATGGATGGCCACACAGGTAGATTTATCTACTGGACAGAACCCCGCCTACAGGCCAACTCGACGCTAAATATAAAGCATTCTTCCACACTGCTCGCATGTTGGCGGGCGGGAAAATTCGGCTGCGAGAACCCGCTTTACACTTTCGATTTCAACCGATGACAGCTTGAGTCGACAGCCTTGGCAGTTGCCGTTTTCGATCCTTGCCAAAGTCATCGATCCAACTCTAAGACGGATCCCGTCATATATTTTCAGAAGCGATCCATCTATCACACCGGTTAATTGGGAACGCTTTTCTTCGAGATCAGCAATCTCATTTTTGATCACCGCCCTGACATTTGCGTTTGCTGCCTTCAGCTCAGAGAGTTCTGCATCTCGAACCAGTAGTTTTTGCTCAACTTCCTGTATCTGAAATTCAATCTGTTCTATTTCAGACATAACCTCAAATTCAGCATCCTCAAGTTCGGAACGCTGGGTTTCAAGATGAGAGATCTCAGCTTCGGTAGTCGCGAAATCACGATGAGAAATCGCTCCGCTCATCTCCTTGGCCTTGATATTCTTGACTTTTGCCATCAAATCCCGGGAACGACCGTCTAACTCATCCCTTGTGGCCACAAGTATCGCCATCCTCGAATTCATAGATTTGAGGTCCAGTTGCAGCGACTTTACATCATCTGTAGCTGCCCTTGCCCCCGAACTCTCCTCTAGGATGCTTAGCCTGTGACTCCGTTCCCACAACCCTGCATCCACGTCCTGCAGGGCAAAGAGCTGATCCAAAGCAAACTTGTCCACCGCTCACACAACCTTCGATCGCTCTGATTTCTTGTTTTCATCCACCACGTTACCCTGGACCCACCTTGGGGGCTGAGGTAGTGCTCGTAGGTGCAATAGTAGTACTCGTGGTACTGGTGGGCGGTCCATTGGGCGAAGTCGTAGTACTACTGGCTGGTGATGTAGTTGTTGTTGCACTGCCAGGAGGCGTCATGATTGAGCCGGGCGAATCAATTGGGACAATGAACCTGCCTGGCGGTATGAGCGCCTGGACTGGCTGTGGGAAATTCAACGCTGGCAGACCGGAAAGTGCCTGGGCCATATAGTCATGCCAAATCTTTGCCGGATACGTTCCACCATAAACCGGGATTCCGCCAACATCCAGCATCGGAACTGAGCCGGATGGAGCTCCCATCCAAACTGCCGTCTCCAACTGAGGAGTGAAGCCGTTAAACCACCCGTCGGTGAAGTTGTCTGTGGTACCTGTCTTCCCTGCTACCTCACGCCCTGGAAGCGCCGCTGCGGTACCGGTACCGTACTGGACAACTGCCTGCATAACCTGGTCTTCTACCGCAACATTCTGCGAGGACAATACCTGGATTCCTTTCACCGTTGTTTGGAACAGCGTCTTGCCCTGCGAGTCAAGAATCTTCGAAGTAAAGTATGGGTTGTGTTTTATTCCGTTATCCGCAAGAACGGAATAAACAGTGGCCATCTCAAGTGGGGTGACATCCTCTGAGCCTATCGCCAACGAAGGTACTGCGATCAGTGGGCTGGTGACACCCATGATGTGTGCCATATTAACAATATTTTGGTCCCCAAGATTCACACCTAGTCTGACATAAGCACAGTTGACTGAATCTGCGGTGGCTTTGGTAATTGTCATGAGTCCGTACCCTGGCTCAGCATTATGAACTATATACGGAGATGGCTTGACATTCGGAATCACGAATTGGCAGGGACCAGTTCCGTCAATAATGTCATTTGGGCTGTAGCCCTGTTGCAGCAGCGAGGCTAAAACGATGGGTTTGAATGATGAACCCGCCTGTCTGCCGGTTCCACCAGTGCCTGTGGCTACGTCATAACCACCGAAACCTTGTGAGGGGTTTCCTGATACCAAAGCCTCAACAGCACCTGTTTTTGGATCCATGCTAACAAGTGCCGCCGTAAACTTTCCATTAGTATTTGGCAGGTCCTTCTTAACAACAGCCTCGGCCTCGGACTGGTACTTGGAGTTCAATGTGGTATAAATATTGAGTCCATCACTATTGAGTGCCTGCAAACGCGCACCTTGCGTACTTCCCAGGATTGAATATTTGGGCTCGGTCAGTATCCGGTTAAGTACCTCCTGGACAAAGGCGGAAGGGGCACTGACTTTAGGCCTGAATGAAACAGTGGGCAACGGCTCCAGTTTGTCCCGGTTAGCTTGGGCTGGGGTCAAATCGTTGTATTGGACCATTTGATCCAATGCGGTGTTCCGTCTTGTAATCGCATTCCGAGGATGGAGAAAAGGATCATTGCCTGAAGGGTCTTCGATCAAAATTGCCAGAAGAGCAGCCTGAGCTGTGCTTAGCTGGTCCACCTTTAAATTGAAATAGGTCTTAGCGGCAGCGCCTATGCCGTATGCGCCGTCACCAAAATAGACCGTATTCAGATATTTCCCCAGGATTTGACTCTTGGTAAATTGCCCCTCGATCCTATATGCATCCAATGCCTCCTGAATCTTGCGCGTAAGGGTTCGCTGCGGAGTCAGGATCGTGTTCTTTACCAGCTGCTGAGTGATGGTGGAACCACCCTCCAGGATTGTCCCGCCAGAGACATCAGCTGAAAACGCGCGCGCGATAGACTTCAAATCGATCGGCCCGTGCTGGTAAAAGGTGTGATCTTCCACATCCAGGACTGCGTTGATCACATTTTGTGGAACCTGTGAAAGCGATATCGGGACCCGGTATCCACTTCCCTGCATTACATAGAGAAGGTTTCCTTGCGAGTCATAGAATTTCGAGGGATACGCCAATGCACGCAGTTGAAGAGGCGTAGAAAGGCTGCCGGGCTGCAAGAACAACGTCAGATTTGAAAATGCCGGGAAAAGGAGAAGAGAACCTAGGCCAAGTAACAATCCACCAAATATCACCGTAAGTATGAGCTTAGATAAAATCCGCATATAAATTTAGGATCCCCAAATACCTAGCCGACTATTTACCATTTAGACCTTAGCCGCCCCCCAGGCAGTTTGGAAATCACCACAGATGGAGAAACCTATCGCCTGTAATTAAACCTCAATCTTTGGTATGTAGCCGCCACGCCCTAAAGCGTAAGAATCTTCAAACTCCATCGATTCATCTACGTCTCCAACCACTGCCGTAACCCACGGAAGTCTTCCCATCAGTATTTTCTCGATCCCTGCCTGTAGGGTGGTCTCTGAAATCGCACACGATGAGCAGGACCCCACGAGCATGACCTTTACGACTCCGGTCTCAACATCACCATCGATAAGAACAAGGTCGCCACCGTCAGCCTGCACCGCTGGCCGAATCATCTCTATTAAGGCTTGAAGTTCCCTTTTCCGATCGAGCTTTGCCTCTTCGGTTAGAATAGTTTCCACTTGAATTCTACTTTCTCGCCGTTTTCATCCATTTTACCCGCGGATGCGATTTACACCTATTTAGATAGGATAAATTCTTTAACTTTTATTCACAGCAGAAAAGTAGTTCAGTGAATGAACTAATGAGATTGATTTGAGAAACGGACTTGTGAGTCCGCGAACTCTTTCTCGGCGGCACTCTTGTCTCTCCAGCCCTCTACCGTTACGCTCTTACCTGGTTCAAGGTCTTTATAGTGCGAGAAAAAGTGGGTGATCTCATCCTTCACGTTGGCAAGAACATCTCCAATGTCTTGGATGTGAGACCATCTTGGATCCTTCTCCGGCACGCACAACACTTTCACGTCACGTCCGGCCTCATCACTCATAATGAAGGCGCCCACAGCCCTAGCCTTTAGATGGCAACCTGGAAAGAGCGGAAGATCCAAAAGGACAAGCGCATCAAGTGGATCTCCGTCTTCGCCTAAAGTGTTCTCAATGTAGCCATAATCGGTAGGGTAACCCATTGGAGTGAATAAAGTGCGATCCAACCACACCTGACCAGTCTCGTGATCCACTTCATACTTATTTTTTGATCCCTTGGGAATCTCAATCACAACTTCGAAACCCACTTCAACTCCATTCCGTCCCGGCCCTCAATAGATTTACCTAAGAGACTAGCCAAACCACTTGCCTATTCATCTAGTTATGATCCTGCCCATTTATCTGACAAACAGGCACTCTTGTAATGTCGGGAATCATCAACCGCCATTTCCATGGCAGATATTCGCAGAACCATCGTATATTAGCCAGGCATATTTTACCAGAACCACTTTTATTGACCACAAGCAATAATTCCAGGCCCGCAATCGAATTGCGAGGCGGCAGTAAGACAAGCGCGCGGGCGAGGTCATATCAGATCAATATGCCATAAGGAATTTGATTCTCAATTTGTGCCCATTTCCAGCATCCGGGAATCCGACACAACACAGATATCTATACTCCAAAGGTGGCGGCCGCATTGGAGCATCACTAATGAAAAGAAATACCAAGAAGAAACTCACCAAAACAAAGAGTCCAATTAGCTTGGATTCCGATGGACTGGAAGCTCACAATAGAGACTCAGAGAACCTGGTAATCGACCCATTGACCGGCTACAGCGCCTCACTTACAGCCATTCAAGGATACCAGGCGGTCAAAACATATCTTTGTCCTGAATGCAACGACACAATAGTACAAGGCACGCCGCATCTGGTACTGGTACCTTTGGATTCACCGGATCTGCGACGGCATTGGCACAATTATTGCTGGGTTAGAAGGCAGAACCGCGCCCCTGCCACAAAAAAGCGGCCAAAAAAAAGATAGTATCAAAGCATCACGCTGCACAAAACTATACCTACGCGGGGAATTGGCAAACCGCCATGAAAGAGCCTTATCCTTTACAATAAGGCGAACTAGACAGTCCCACCTACAACTAAATCAAAACCTTACCAACCAAAGTTAATTATCGGTAGGTTTAAATCTCCTGATGGTCGGGTAGTTTCTCTATGTTGACGTCTCTAAAAGTAACGACCTTCACGTTATCAACAAAGCGCACAGGCCTGTACATGTCCCACACCCACGCATCCTTCAGCTCAACCTGAAAATAGGATCTGTCACCCTCGCCAAGAGGAGTAATTCTCACCTCGTTGGTAAGGTAAAACCTTCGCTCCGTTTCAACGGCATATTGAAACATCGGAAGTACCGCACGGTACTCCTGATAAAGGGCCAATTCGATTTCTGTTTCATAATTTTCAAGATCTTCTGAGCTCATAGGTACTCTCCAACCTTTAAATGAACAATGGGGTGGCCAGAGTTCTCCCCAACCACCCCATCTGAAAAAACGTAAACAACCACTAACTAATTCTTAGCGCTTTTCTTTGATCTTCGCAGCTTTTCCGACCCGATCTCTTAAATAGTAAAGCTTTGCCCTGCGAACATCACCCCGAGAGACAACTTCGAGCTTTGCAATAATCGGAGAGTGAACTGGAAAGATTCTCTCGACACCAACACCAAAGGAGACCTTGCGGACCGTAAAGGTTTCCTGGAGTCCCGAACCGGATCTACGAATTACTACGCCCTGGAAGATCTGCACTCTCTCCCTGGTGCCTTCTACAACCCTTACGTGCACCTTGAGAGTGTCACCAGGACCAAAAATGGGTACGTCTTCGCGGAGACTCTCCCTATCAACTAAGTCGGTTAGCTTCATCGTAACTGGAACTCCTAAAAATTATTCAGAGACTTTATAAGAATAACCGTGCTTTCTAAGAATCCGCTCATCCTCTTTACTCAGACCACCTTTACCGGCTATCAAATCCGGCCGATGAACCAATGTCCGATATAGAGCGGCCGCCCTGCGCCACTCAGCAATGAGTGCGTGGTTGCCTGAAAGCAATACTTCGGGAACATCTAATCCCTGAAAGCTAGCTGGTCTAGTGTAGTGGGGATACTCTAGCAATCCGCCTGCAAAGCTCTCTTCCAGCGGCGAATCATCGTTACCAAGTACACCTTTGATTTGGCGGACAGTACTCTCGATGACAGCCAGCGCGGCAAGCTCACCCCCAGCCAGCACATAGTCTCCAGCCGATACTTCAAAGTCCACCACACCATCGATTATCCTCTGGTCAAGGCCCTCATAACGACCACATAGAAGCGTAAAGG
>JABEUP010000137.1 GCA_013044365.1 Acidimicrobiaceae bacterium | reverse complement strand
GTTGGAGATTGCTTCGATAGGTATTCAGTCAGACTGAACGAGATCCGTGAGTCACTTCGAATCATCGCGCAAGTAGTGGAGAAAATGCCTTCTGGAGATTACAAAGTCCAGGACAAAAAAGTAACCCCTCCACCCCGTGTTCGGATTGACGAGTCGATGGAGGCTCTGATACACCATTTCAAGATCTTTACTGAGGGTTATAGGGTTCCCGAAGGCGAGGTATACGTAGCCATCGAGTCCCCCAGGGGAGAGCTTGGCTGCTACATGGTTTCAGATGGTTCCGCCAAACCGTTCAGGATGCATATTCGCGGGCCGTCGTTCGTGAATTTGCAGACACTTCCGACCATGCTTCGCGGTGGCATTATAGCTGACGCTGTAGCTGCTATTTCTTCAGTTGATCCGGTTATGGGAGAGGTTGATCGCTAAAAATGTCCTTTTTTACTCCAGAGAATTTGGGAAAAGCACAGGTACTTGTGGGGCTCTATCCTGACAAGCGTTCAGCTCTCATACCTCTTTGCCATTTGGCTCAAGGCCAGCATGGCCATTTATCAAATGAGGCCATGGTGGAAATCGCGGAGCTGCTCGGGATCCAGCCGGCAGAGGTGATGGGGACAGCGTCCTTCTATGACATGCTGCATACCGAAGAGGTGGGCAAATACCTGGTCGGTGTCTGTACCAATGTTGCCTGCATGCTTGGCGGCGGACTTGAGCTTTTGGAGCATGCGAGCGATGTTCTCGGAATACCGCCAGGTGCAACAACCGATGATGGGATGTTCACCTTGGAAGAAGTCGAGTGTGTTGCACACTGCGACAAAGCTCCTTGCGCCCAGGTCAACTATCGCTACTTTGGTCCGTTGGCCGACTCAGATTTTGACCGCTTGGTGGATGATTTGAGGAGTGACCGGTTATCGGAGACAGTTCCCCCTCACGGTGTGCTTTCACGGGTGTTCAGAGATGCCCCAGCGATGGTTCCTTTGGAAATCATCCACCAGGAGCGTCGTGATATGGATGAGGCGAAGAAAGCAAGATTAGCTGCCCAGAACCAAGATGCAGGGGGCAAGCAATGAGTACAAAGATCGTAACGGCGAGGGTAGGGGTTCCCGATTCATATCTGCTGTCGACTTATTTGGAACACGGAGGCTACTCATCGCTCAAGAAAGCCTTGGCTATGACACCGGAAGAGGTTCACGCCGAAGTTAATGCCTCTGGAATGCTTGGTCGTGGTGGCGCAGGTTTTGAGGCCGGCCGCAAGTGGGCGATGTTGAAGCAGGACGTTGTCCGGTATCTCGTGGTCAACGGCGACGAATCGGAGCCTTCGACTTTCAAAGACCATCTGCTGGTGGAGCAGGATCCTCATCAGCTGGTTGAGGGAACACTGATAACTGCGTACGCTATCGGGGCAAGCCGCGCGTTCATTTACCTAAGAGGCGAATTTGCCCTTGGCCTTGAAAGAGTCCAGGCGGCGATTAATGAGGCATATGCCTATGGTGCGGTTGGCAGGAACATTTTTGGCTCTGGTTTTTCAATCGACCTGGTTTTACAGCCTGGAGCTGGCGCTTATATCTGTGGTGAAGAGACGGCATTAATTGAATCCCTGGAGGGGAAGCGTGGCTTTCCAAGAATTAAGCCTCCATACTTTCCGGCGGTAATCGGTTTATATGGCGCGCCGACAATTGTCAACAATGTGGAAACGATGTCAAACATTCCCTGGATTATTGCAAACGGGGGAAAGTCGTTCGCCGCATTGGGTAAGGGGCGATCAACAGGAACAAGGCTCTTTGCATTGTCCGGAGACGTTCTTCGGCCGGGGAACTATGAACTTGAAATGACCTCCAAAACCTTTAGGGAGTTGATTTTTGATCCCGAATTCGGTGGAGGGCTCAGAGATGGTCGAAGCGTAAAGGCTGTAATACCTGGCGGTGTTTCAGCTCCGTGGATAGGTCCGGACAATTTGGATCTACCACTTGGTCAGGACGAAGTGGCCCAAGCCGGCTCGATGCTTGGTTCAGGATCGATCATCGTGATCGATGACCATTCATGTGCGGTAAGGGCGGCTTGGCGAATAACAAAGTTCTTCAATAGGGAATCGTGCGGCCAGTGCACGCCTTGCCGTGAAGGTTCGGGATGGATCGAGAAGATCATGCATCGCATCGAACTCGGATCGGCTACAGAGAGTGATTTGGATTTGGTGCTTGACGTATGCGACAACATCGCGCCCGGGCTTACCTGGCCTCCCCAGCAGACGACGATTTGTGTTTTGGGTCCCTCTATCCCGTCATCGGTGGTTAGCGCCATCAAGATGTTCAGGGATGAGTTCATGATCCATATTAAGGAAGAAGGATGTCCCTTTGTCCACTGATGTTTCTCAGAATTTGATCACGATCTCCGTCGATGGCAAGGAGATAAAGGCCGTTCCTGGAGAACTTGTCATAGAGGCAGCCGAGAAGGCGGGCGTATTCATCCCCCGTTTCTGCTACCACAATCGCCTGCCGCAGGTTGGCATGTGTCGAATGTGTCTCGTGGAGGTCAAAGGGCCGAGAGGTTTTGCGCTGCAGCCTTCGTGTTATCTGCCGGTTTCCGACGGTATGGAGGTTATAACCGAATCAGACAAGGTGAAGAAGGCCCAGGACGGGGTTCTTGAATTATTACTGATCAACCACCCGCTTGATTGTCCAACCTGTGACAAAGGCGGTGAGTGTCCGCTTCAGGACCAGACCCTGACATACGGACCTGGAGAGAGCCGGTTCGCAGAGGAGAAGCGACACTGGGAAAAGCCGATTGCAATCTCAGACCTGGTCTTTTTGGACCGGGAGCGGTGCATTCAATGCGATAGGTGTACCCGCTTTGCTGACGTGATTGCCGGGGACGCTTTGATCGAATTTATCGGTAGAGGCGACCACACCGAGATCAATGTTTTCCCGGACAGGCCGTTCTCCTCCTACTTTTCGGGTAATACGGTTCAGATATGCCCGGTGGGTGCCCTAACAGCCTCGCCATACCGGTTCAAGGCACGACCGTGGGATCTCTCTCAAGTTGAGTCGAGCTGTACAACCTGCTCTATGGGTTGCCGAATAATGGTCCAGTCATCGCAAAATGAACTCACCAGGTACCTTGGACTTGATTCAGATTCAATAAACCATGGCTGGCTTTGTGACAAAGGCAGGTTCGGTTTCGAGGCTGTTAATTCATCAGACAGAGTAACCGTGCCCCTAATCCGTAAGAATGGCAGCTTTACTGAGACCACTTGGGCAAGTGCTCTCTCGCTGATTGCTTCAAAGGTATCAAGCGCCAAAGCGGCCGGCGATCCCAATCGAATTGGTTTCCTCCTCGGATCTAGGCTTACCAACGAGGATATTTACGCGTGGGTAAAGCTGGCCAAGGGTGTTGTCGCATCTGATTCGGTGGACTGCCAACTTGGTGATGGACTAAGCGGCAAAGTGATCTCTGTATTACCCCGGGCTACGATCAACCAGGCGGCTTCTGCCAAAGCAATTCTCGCCTTCACCGGTGACATCAGGGAAGAGATTCCCGTTTTGTTCCTTCGGCTGAGGGAAGCTATCAAGTCGGGTAAGACCAAATTGGCTACAATCGGGACCCATGCCAGTTCCTTGGATCAGTTGAGCGACGTTTCAGTTAAGGTTTCGCCGGATCAACTGCAGCTGCTGGCACGAGAACTCATGCAAGAGTCTTCCAAGTTTCCAGATATCGCATCTTTATTCACAACTCAGGGCGTTGCTTCCGATGGAGACGGGCTTGTGGTGCTGCTGGGTCGGGAGAACCTAGCCTGGGATCGTTCGGTTGCAGAGGCATTCGCCGTCGAGCTGTCCAGAGCTCTGCCAAAGGCCAAGTTCCTTATAACCATTCGTAGCTCAAACTTTGCTGGTGGCGTCGATTTGGGCGCGGTCCCAGGTTTGCTGCCGGGCAGGACTCCAATAGAAGATGCCTCGCTAAAACTGCGACAGAAATGGGTCAATCTGCCTGGCCGAGCTGGCTATGGGGCTGCAGAGATGTTAAAGAGTGCACTTAGGGGCGAAGTTGACGTCCTTTTCTTGGTAGGTTCTGATCCGAGGCAGGATTATGTGGACTCTGTCCTTGCGAACTCCGCGCTCGATCAGGTCGGGTTCGTAGTGAGTGTGGACACTTATCTCAGCCAGTCAAGTTCAATGGCTGACCTTATACTTCCAGCTTCCAGCTTTGCTGAAAAGTCTGGTACCACTACGAATCTTGAGGGCAGGGTTCTAACCCTGAATCAAAAAGTCACCCCCCGCGGCCTGAGCAGGCCGGATTGGACAATTGCAAGCGAGATCGCCCTGGAACTTGGCGAAGATCTTGGTTTCACCAGTGCAGCTGATGTGCTGGACGAAATCGCCGAGGTCTCTCCCCTGCATTGGGGTCTTTCTTGGCACCGTTTGACCAGATCTGCGGCGCTTGAAGGCGTGGTGATCCCTATATCTCCAACTTCGTTGTCAATCAGGCCTAATGCGATGCTCGATCAGGTGTCGACCCCTGGGATTGCATCGGTTTGGAACCAGGGGTTAGCTTCGTCGAAGACCTCATTTCTCGAGAATGACTCTGAAGGTGATATTGAACAGGTTGCGGAGGCCCCGTCTCAGGCTACTCGCGGGTTGGGTGAATCGATATGGCCACTGGCTCCGATCCAACTCCTTGGGTTTATGAACCTCGTCTATACGCCGAAGCTGTATTCCCATGGTGAACATCTCAAGAACAGTCCTCACCTCTCGCATCTGGCGGTAGAGGCAAAGTGCCGGATCTCGGGCAGGACTGCAAACGATCTCGGGTTCGAAACAGGTGATTCCGTCCGTGTTGCCGATAAGGCAGGAGGCGAAGGTCTTTTCGAGCTGGAAATCGATGATTCCGTCCGTGATGGGACCGTCGAGCTAACTCGCGGATCATTCGCAATTTCAGGTTTTTCACCAGTTCGAATCGGTGAAACAGTCAACTATGTCAAGGTGGAGCGCGCATAATGGGATCTGACCCGCTTTTCTCCAACGGGATTACCCTGGCCGTAATTCTGATAGTGCTAGTCAAGGTAGTTGTCGCTTTTGCAGTCCTTTTGGTCAGCGTGCTGCTGATGATCTGGTTTGAGCGCAAATTGATATCGGATATGCAGAACAGAATCGGGCCGAACAGGGCGGGTCCCTATGGAATCCTGCAAACCCTTGCAGACGGGACAAAGCTGTTCTTCAAAGAAGATCTGATTCCTGATAGTGCTGACCGGGCTGTGTTCAAGTTGGCCCCGTTTCTCTCTGTGGTCCCGGCATTCTTGGTCTTTGCCATCGTCCCGGTAGGGGGTATGGTCCACATTTTCGGCCATACGACGGAGTTGCAGGTGGCCGATCCTCCGATGGGGATTCTTTTTATGTTGGTAATGTCCTCGATCTCGGTTTACGGCGTCACCCTTGCCGGTTGGGGTTCAGGGTCCAAGTATCCTCTGCTCGGCAGTGTCAGAGCCACTGCCCAGATGATTTCATATGAGGCTGCAATGGGGCTTTCGATTGCGTCAGTAGTACTGATTACCGGGTCTTTGTCGACAAGGGATATCGTCACCTCCCAACTCGGCACCTATTTGGGTATTATCCCCAAATGGAACTTGATACGACTGGGAATAGTCCCGTTCCTGATTTTTCTTGTTGCAATTACCGCTGAAATGAACCGACCGCCATTTGACTTGGCGGAAGCGGAATCGGAGCTTGTCGGTGGATTTCATACCGAGTATTCTTCGCTCCGATTTGCGCTGTTTTATCTTGCGGAATTCATGAACACCGTAACTATGTCCGCGATAATTGTGACTCTTTTCTTCGGCGGTGCTTCAGGACCGGTCCTTTTTGGGCCGGGATGGATTTGGCCGATACTTTGGTTCTTAGTTAAAACTGGAGTGTTTCTGTTCTTCTACGTCTGGGTTCGAGCGGCCCTTCCCCGTCTGCGCTACGACCAACTCATGTCGCTTGGTTGGAAGGTGCTGATTCCAGCATCGCTGGCATGGTTCCTGATTATCGCCGCCATGCAGATCAACAGCTATTTAGGTTTTGGAATGTTCGTGCTTGCAATGGTCTTGGCCGGTCTTCTATCGCGCGCCAGCGAAGTTGGTGACTTGAGTGACAAATTCCGCCTTGGCCGAAGTCGTTCAGTTGGAACAAAGGGGGTGGAGTAGATGGCTGTTTTTGATGGCCTCAAGGGATTCAAGGTTACGCTTGGTCAGATGGCTCAGCCTCGGGTAACCAAGCAATATCCAGAGGAAAAGAGAAAGAAGCCGCCGCGCTTTCATGGCCGCCACGTGCTCAACCGGTACGAGGACGGAAGCGAGAAGTGCATTGGCTGCGAACTCTGTGCCGGCGTATGCCCCGTTGGTTGCATATACGTGCGGGGCAAGGACAACCCTGTTGATGCTCCGGTATCTCCTGGAGAACGCTATGGATACGTTTATGAGATCAACTTCTTGCGGTGCATTCACTGTGACTTGTGCGTGGAGGCATGTCCGACCGAGGCGATCACCGAGTCAAAAATCTTGGAATTTTCCTTTACCTCGCGTCAAGACGCAATTTATACCAAGAAGGAACTTGTAGTCAACAATGATGGAACTCCGAAACGACTTCCATGGGAGGATTGGCGCGTCGGGGACGATGAACTGACTTCTGGCTGGATGAGGGCAACTTCTCCCAACGGATCCAAGGATCATGAGGGGGTGGCCCAATGGTCTGGTGAGCTGGGCCAGGGTGTGCGCAAGCCAGAGGCGGGCCAGTCAGAAATTAAACCTGAAGATGCCAGTCCCAGATATATGATTCGAAAGGTAGAGGCAGACCGAATTTCAAAGCGTTATGGAGGTAGGGTCAGATGACCGACCTTCTAGCTGCGCAAACGTCGTTACCTGATCTAGTCACCTTTTTGATTGCCGGCTGTGCTGTAGTTCTTGGCGCCTTGGGAGTAATACTCATGAGGAACCCTGTGCATTCAGCGTTATCGATGATCATGACCCTCTTTGCTGTGGCGGTGCTTTTTATCGAGCAGGATGCGCAGTTCTTGGCGGCGGTGCAAGTCATTGTCTATGCGGGAGCGATAGTGGTGCTGTTCTTGTTTGTTATCATGCTCCTGGG
Source organism: Acidimicrobiaceae bacterium (assembly GCA_013044365.1). GTDB lineage: Bacteria > Actinomycetota > Acidimicrobiia > Acidimicrobiales > Acidimicrobiaceae > SCQM01. Next base: position 8,776 of record JABEUP010000137.1, on the reverse strand, counting down.
GGTTGATAAGAGGGAGAATTTGGCGAAGGATCAGCTTCGTGGACAGAGACCGCTTGCTTTTCTGGCCGTTCTGGTGATCTTTGTCGAAGTTCTTGCCCTATCTAATGGTAAATGGGCGTCTGGAGCAAAAGCCACAGTGCTTTCGACTAGTTCGCCGGGCTCAAACGTCGTACAGTTAGCCAAGTCGATTTTTACTACTTATCTTCTGCCGTTTGAAGCCACCTCAGTGCTGCTGATCATTGCAGTGGTGGGGGCGGTGGTTCTGGTCAGAAGGTCTGATCTGAAGCCAGGCCATGCAGTTGAGGAAACAGAGGACCTCGAGACCGAAAGTGAGATGAAATGACCGTACCTGGCAGTTGGTATTTGATCTTGTCAGCCCTGTTGTTTTCCCTTGGGGCGCTCGGGTTCTTCATTCGTAGGAATATTCTCATAATGTTCATGAGCCTGGAGCTGATGTTGAACGCGGTCAATTTGACTTTCGTGACGTTTTCTCGAATGCTGGGTGACATCGGTGGTCAGACGGTGGTCTTTTTTGTTTTAGTGGTTGCGGCTGCCGAAGTTGTTGTTGGCCTGGGATTAATCGTGGCCATATTCAGACGTAGGAGCTCTGCAACCGCAGATGATCTCTCTATTTTTAGGGGCTGAGGTTGAATAGCACGGTAGTTTTCACATTGATGTTGTTACCTCTGGCTGGGTCTGTGTTTAACATGGCCTTTGGCAGAAGGCTTAAACGTCCTTTTGCCGGAGTCATAGCCAGTCTCATAGTGGTTGCCTCCTTTGTCCTGGCGGTCGTCACTTGGCTAGACCTGTTAGCAAAGCCCTCGAATCAGAGGGTATTTGATTTTACCCTTTTCAACTGGATATCTTCCGGGAGTTTGCATCTAAACGTCGGCGCTTATGTGGATCCGCTTTCGGTGACAATGATTCTTTTCGTCACCGGAATCTCCTCGCTGATCCACATCTATTCCATTGGCTACATGAGCCATGACGAGCGCTTTAGCACCTTTTTTATGTATTTGAATCTTTTTGTTTTCGCAATGTTGGTACTGGTGCTTTCCGACAACTTTGTTTTTACCTTTCTCGGATGGGAAGGCGTGGGAGCCACGTCCTACTGGCTGATCGCATTTTGGTTTGAGAGGCCAACTGCAGCCGCAGCAGGCAAGAAGGCATTCATAGTTAACAGAATTGGCGACTTCGGTTATCTAACTGCGGTTTTTCTCCTGTTCAACTACCTCGGCTCTCTTTCCTACATGAAGGTGTTTGGCTCAGTTGGCCAGTTGAGCCACGGAACGGTAACCGCCATTGCTCTTCTGTTTTTCGTTGGTGCAGTAGGAAAATCTGCCCAGCTTCCCCTCTTTGTCTGGTTGGTTGACGCTATGGAAGGTCCTACTCCGGTGTCAGCCCTTATTCATGCGGCCACCATGGTTACCGCCGGCGTTTACCTGATGGCTCGAATATCACCTATCCTGCACTTGAGCGCGGGGGTTGGAACCCTCATCGCCTTCGTCGGTGTTATCACAGCATTCGTGGCAGCCATGGCTGCCACTTCGCAGACTGACATTAAAAAGGTTCTCGCCTATTCGACGGTGTCTCAGTTGGGATATATGTTTCTAGGTATCGGTACGGGCCAGTACGTTGCGGCTATATTTCTAATGGTTACGCACGCCTTCTACAAGGCGCTCCTCTTCCTCGGTGCGGGTTCGGTAATCCACGGGCTCCACGATGAACAGAACATTAAGAAGATGGGTGCGCTTCGGAAATTGATGCCGACGACTGCCGTTACCTTCATTGTCGCCTGGCTGTCGATAGCCGGGCTTCCGCCATTCTCCGGGTTTTGGTCCAAAGGGGACGTGCTTGCCGGGGCATATCAGAAGTCGCCAATTCTTTGGGTGATTGGGGCAGTTACCGCGATGCTGACGGCTTACTACATGGGCCGGGAAGTGTACCTGGTCTTTTTTGGAAAGCAGCGCTTTGACCCGGCGGCCAAGGTACATGAGTCCACCAAGGTCATGACGATACCTCTGATCGTGCTGGCCATCCTTTCGGTTTTTGGAGGCGCGCTGGATCTGCCTGTGTCCGACAAATTTAGATTTTTGGAAAATTGGCTCACCCCGGTGTTCGGAAATGCTCTTGCACCATCATCGATGTCTTCGTTATCGAGGTTGACCTTGGGTGCCATGGATGGAGTATTTGCAATTGTTGGCATTGGAGTGGCAAGCGCACTTTGGATTAGGAGTTCGTCGCGTCCCGGTATTGAGCCGCGTTTTCTTGCCTCCGGCTGGGGAATTGACGGTTTTTATGATCGTGCGATCGCCAGATCATCCACCAAACTTTCAGAATCTTTCGCCACGGTGGTGGAGGTGAAGGTGATAGACAGAGCGACTATGTCGATGGGGGCTCTGGTGGGTTTGGCAGGTAAATACTTACGAAAGGTTCAGAGTGGATATATCCGCAACTACGCGCTTTACATCAGTATTGGCGCCATTGTGATCCTTGGCTACTTCGTGACAAGGGCAGGTGCGTAAATGACTATTAGGTTCGTGAATGGGTTTATTTTGGGGAAGGCCATAAGTTGAGTACGTTGCTGAACCTTCTGATATTTGTCCCTGTCATTGGTGCGGTCATTTCGGCTGTCATCGGTTCAAACAAGTCTGCACTAACGGTTGCCAAAGTAGTGGCCCTTCTGAATTTCGCTTTGGCAGTCGTGGTTACGGTGCAATTCAATACCGCTTCCAGTGGTTTTCAGGGTGTGTCCAGCATTTCATGGGTTCCGGCATTTGGAATATCTTGGAAGTTGGGTATTGACGGGATTTCGCTCTTCCTGGTTTTGCTGACGGCCATCCTCTTCCCAATAGCACTCTATGCCTCGAAAGAGACCAGGTCTGTTGGCTCCTACGCTGCCTGGATGCTGCTCCTTGAGGCGTCATTGATCGGCAGTTTCCTGTCACTCGATCTTTTCGGTTTCTTCCTTCTCTTCGAGCTGACACTGATCCCGTCGTACTTCCTGATTGCGAGATGGGGATACAGCCGTTCTGGATTTGCGGCTGTGAAGTTTTTCGTCTACACCTTCTTCGGGTCAGCCTTCTTACTGGTTGGGATCCTGGCACTGGTATTCATCCATCAGGCGCAAACGGGTACAACGACCTTCGATCTGGTTACCCTGGCAAAGTCGACACATCTGTCCGATACCGCCCAAGAGTGGCTTCTTATAGCCTTCACGGTCGCCTTTGCCATCAAAGCCCCGCTTTTTCCGCTTCACACCTGGTCTCCCGACACCTATGGTGAATCGCCACTGGGTCCGGTTGTCATCATCGCGTCGGTAATGGCCAAGCTAGGAATCTACGGAATGATCCGCTTCGATCTTGAACTGTTTCCACGTGCGTCGCACATTCTGGCCCCGCTGTTGCTGACTCTTGGCGTTGCGGGCATTATTTATGGCGCTATTGTTGCCGCATCTGCTTCAAATATGAGACGGTTTGTTGCCTTTTCCTCACTTTCTCACGTTGGCTTTATCGTTCTTGGACTGTTTGCACTGACGCCGCAGGGGCTGACAGGTGCAGTTGTGCAGATGTTCAACCACGGCATCTACACTGCCGCATTGCTGCTTGTCATAGGATTCATTTATGAGCGTCGTTCCAAGATGGGGTTCGAAGGTCTTGGTGGACTGCAAAAGTCAGCTCCTCTGATGGCCGGAGTTGCCACCATTGTGGTTATGGCAACAGTTGGTCTTCCCGGTCTTAGCGGATTTGTTGGAGAATTTCTGATTCTCCTTGGTGCGTTTCTTTCTCACCGATGGTGGGCCGTTGTGGGAGCTAGCGGCGTGGTGCTCAGCGCCATATATATGCTGTGGGCCTACCAGAGAATATTTCACGGCAAGCAGTCAGAGTCAATAGTAAGGGACGGCTTCAAAGATATTACAAAGGCTGAGCTTGCTTTGGTCATCCCGTTACTTGCACTGATTATTTTCCTAGGCGTGTACCCGAAGCCTATGTTGGACCGGGTGGATCCAACAGTGAACGCACTTGTATCACAGGTGGCACACGCTCCAAGTTATCCTTCTTCTGCCAACTACAGCGCACAGTCAAAGGGTTAGGTCGATGTCGTTTCTTTTTGCTCAGGTAGCATCCTCAACACCAATCAAATTGCCTCCGATTGAATACTCGGCAATTGCGCCGGAATTGATCATGATTGTGGGTGCGATTGTAGTTATGCTGATCAGTTCTTTGGTGGCCAAGCACGTGTCGAAAGCAACCTCGATTGCCGTTGGGGCGTTAGTGGCGATAGTGAGTCTGGCCGACTCAATTTATTTGGGTTTTCAGTCTGCCGGCAGTGGCGCCAACAGGGCCGTGCTGTCAGGTGCGGTTGCACTCGATAAGTTTGCAATTTTTTTCTATGCGCTCTTTTCAATAGTCGCACTGTTAACGGTTCTGCTCGGGCGGGACCTGATGAATTTGGACCGATCCCGAGTCCCGGAGTTTGTCACACTGGTGCTGCTTTCTACCTCGGGAGCAATGCTGATGGCTTCAGCACTGGACCTGATTGTCCTTTTCCTCGGACTTGAGATCCTTTCGATTGCGCTGTATGTTCTTGTGGCTATCGAGTTAGGCAACGACGGAGGCCGTGAGTCCTCCATTAAATATTTCATGCTCGGAGGATTTTCGTCCGCGGTGTTCCTCTACGGCGTGGCACTGATCTATGGCGCCACAGGATCGACCAATCTTGGTCAGATCGTTAGTTTCCTTCACAATAATCTTTTGAAATCAAACGGCGTTCTGCTGGCTGGAATGGGTATGATACTGGTCGGTCTTGGGTTCAAGATCTCGGCGGTTCCATTTCATTTCTGGGCCCCCGATGTTTACCAGGGTGCACCGAGTCCTGTCACTGGGTTTATGGCTGCCACCGCCAAGGCGGCTGGTTTTGCGGCACTATTGAGAGTGTTCTACTCCGGATTCCTCCCAAATCAATCTGATTGGGTCCCGGTTGTCGGCGCAATGGCAGTGCTGACGCTTCTTCTTGGCGCCATACTTGCGGTTGTCCAACGTGACGTAAAAAGAACTTTGGCATACTCCTCGATCAACCAGGCGGGTTTCATACTTTTAGGGCTCTATGCCGCATCGTCGCGGGGAATCGGTGCCTCTTTGTATTTTTTGATGACCTACTCGGTTGTCATAGTAGGGGCCTTTGCCACTGTCGGCGCGATCGAGAAGTTGTTGGGCAAGCAGGGTATACAGATTGAAGATCTGCGGGGGCTATCGAAGAAGTCGCCCTTCCTGGCCTTCTCTTTCGTGGTTTTGATCCTGGCCCAGGCTGGCGCTCCGTTTACGACTGGGTTCTTGGCTAAGTTTAATGTGGTCTTGGCTGCAGTTAATTCACGGCATTATCCGGTGGCGCTTATCGCTATGATTTCTGCAGCCATTGCGGTATTTTTCTATCTTCGGATGGCGTTGCTACCGTTCCGAGCTGGAGCTGAAGCATCTGATTCCTTTGCTCCCAGCGCGTTGAGTCTCGAAGATAGCCAACGCGGAGGGGATTCCGCGGTCCTTGTCAAGGAGGAGAGCGAAGTTAGGGTCAGAACCAGGGTTGACAGCGTAACTGTCGTCATAGGCCTTGCCGTGGCAGTTACTGTGGTTCTTGGAATTTGGGCTGGACCGCTGATTGATCTTGCCAACCGGGCGGTACTGTTCTTCTAAACCCGGCTTAATTCGTCAAGAGTTTGATTGGCCATCATTGGGAGTTAGGAACCGTCCGATGATGGGAAGTTCCCATAAAGCCTCCGCTCTAGCAATTGCCAGAGCTATGGCTGGAGTATGCTCGGCGTTGTCGTAGACAACGTATCTGGGGTGCCAGATTGGATCGAATTTGGAATTGAAACGCCATAAGCTTTCGATCTGCATCGAATCGCTCATTCGTTTTAGGATCCATTTCTCCACTTTCTGCGTCATGGAGTCCATCTCGCCCGACAGAACCGCGCGCATGGTTGCAAAGTTGAGGCTCAGATGCTCGTATCCCCTGTCAATCAGGTATTCGATTGTCGACACGATCATGAAGTCAGTAAGACCATTTGGATGAGACCCGAGATCGCGCCTCATCAAATCGAGCGAAAACCCGTTGATACCAGGAGATGGCACCCACTGGCAAAAACCGACGACTGTACCGTTGCTGTCCTTGCATATGGTTAAAAGCAGGTGTTTGTCAGCCGGGTCTAGGACTCTGCCAAGGGTCATGGAGAAACCGCGCTCCGCCTGGCCCTGCCTGCTCTGGCTCATTACCGACATCAAGGAAGCTTTGAGGCTGGGATCAATGATGGAGGGGTCGACAAACTCAGCGGTATAGCCGTATTTGCGCATTCGTCCCACAGCTTGGCGAAGGCCTTTATTTTTCTTGCCGTCTAGGCGGAATCCTTTCAATCCGACTATTGCCTCATCCCCAACATAGATTGAGTGCATCCCCGAGGCTTGGTAGTGATCCAGCCAGTTCTCGTCTGCGCCAAGAACACCTACTATCCAACCTTTGGCATTGGCAAAGCTATGGAACTCTTTCCAGGCTTGATCCTTGGTTGTTTCTGGACCTATCGGATCAGGTGAGACAAGTGCAACAGACCCGTAGTTGGCGTATGCCACAACACAGCCATGGGCGAAGAAGAAACGTTTGTCGTCTCTCAAGGCAAAGTAGTCGAGTGTGCCCTTTGAATAATTCGCTACGATCGCCCGTGCTCGTTCACGGTCAGATCTGGGCCCAAATCTTAGTGAGATCCCTTTTGACCTGTCCACCACTGGTCTAAACGCAAGGAATAAGGCGATTGCAGCTAGACATAGCCCGCTGAATTCGAGGGCAGGAGTTGCAAACTGATTGATTGCCCCGGGCAGTGGGTGTGCGGAGAATCCCACCATCCTTTCGCTCGCGGCGGCGAACACCCCAATGTAGGAGATGTTGTGAACGTGTTTGACGAGTATGGCATAGCTAAAGATGATGATCGAGCTGAAGATGATTATTGCGGCAGCTCCGAATACAAGTGCAAGCAGACCGCGCAACATTGACGGGCGGTCAGTCGGGGCTCTGAAGCTGCCTCTTTTGCTGATTAGATAAAGCGCCAGGATTAAAAGGGAGAGGGCCTCTTCGAAGTCGCCTCCTTTGACCAAGTTCAAGCTTGCTGCGCCGATGGAAAGTGCCAATACGAAGATCCAGGCCTGTCTCTGACCTCTTCGGACTCCGCCGGCGAGGAACATCAGACCTATGGAGGCCATGGCGACAAGCGCGTCAGCTGTTCTTGATACGGTTACGGGGAGGAATTCCTGGATGAAATGAAGACGGGAACGTATGGGTGGAGTGAGCGCCGAAGCAAGATTGAGGGCGCCGACAATGAATATCGCAGTTGAAGCGATCCGTCTTGAACGTATTTGAGTTACGGCGAGAGGGCGGTCTTCCCGGTAGTCGTTTCCATTGGGGAATGACGCAAGCTGTCCATGTGAATGAGGTTTATCTCTTCGCTTGGCAACCAGGATTTGTTCGATCAACGAGTCAGCCCTGGCATAGGATGTCCTACTTAATAGTCTGGCATGAATTGATGCTCCCGCGTCTATTTCGATCCAGGTGGCCTGATCTTTTGGTCTAAAAATGGACGGAAGACCAAACGCCGCTGCGGTCTCTACGTAGATTTGAGACACCGAACCTGTGCAAGCGAAAAAGCCCTCTCCAACTTGGCAAAGTTCAGGTGCGAGAAAATGGCCTACGATCGTGCCGGTGTATCCGCCCTCGATGGCCCTGGCCCCGCCCAGGCGGGCATTGACGTTACGGTCAAATGACGTGGTCGTTGTCGATTCGTCATTGACAAATCGGGAATATGAACGGCGAAGGAGTATCAAAATTGCGGTGAGTAGTAGCGTGGCATCGATGAGAGAATTCACTCCCACAAAGGCAAGTCTCGGGCCTAGGCTCGATACGTGGTATCTCAGCCGATTGATACCAGGCAAAGACAGGATCAGAGGGATTTTGATTAGAAATGACAGTATTAGTGGAAGCAAAACCCATGGCGCAACCCGGGCTGCCTTTTGATAGGTCATTCTGGATATAAGGAATCTGACCGATGAATAGGGGTCCCTAAGCCGGTCAACACCCTCCAGCCATCTGGATTTATTGGTTGATCGGTATCGTGGCCAGAAATCAGAGATTAGATGCTGTGCCCAAGGCGTTTCAACGGGCGAGTAGGGGTCGGTTGCCCGGGTCAACGGATCGTACTCCCGTCCTGATGTGACTAGAACCTTTTCGATACCATCAATACTTTCAAACTGGAGCTCAACTTTAAGTGCTAGTTCGAAGGGGAAAAGCCGCTGTAATTTCTCCGATGCGACCCTGTCGTATGCCAGTTTCGAGTCTCTGAATCCGGGAAGTAAATAGATCCGAACACTAGCCCGGTTGGTCAACAGATTCAAAGCCCGGAAAAGAGGAGAATCGGGTTCGGTTTGTTCGGAGTCATCCGGGGGTGTGAGGAAATCGACAAGATTGCCGGCGATGATCACCACTCCAGGTCCGTCCCATGTGTTGAGGGCTGATATAAATTGCTCCAGGCACTTCTGGTCGGATACGGACTCAGTACCCAGGTTGGCTGGTTTGATAAAGAAGTCAGAAGCAACCAGAACTTTTTCTCCGATTTGGACCACGACATTCCGAATAAGCGGACAACTGATGGAGACCTCTTGAATCTCCGGGTCAGAACTGGTATCCACGTGGTAAGGACTGGTTGGGAAATCGGTCATGTTTCTCTACATTCCTAGTACCG
>JABEUP010000136.1 GCA_013044365.1 Acidimicrobiaceae bacterium | reverse complement strand
TGCCGCCACTTCCAGGGCATTGCGTAAATCCGAGGAGATCCTCTTATAGGCGTCCTCCAGGTCTGCATGGCCCACCACTACGGAATCGATACGTACTTTGTCAAATTCGGCAGTCAGCTCCAAAAGAGCCTTGTCGCCACCGTGTCGCACCCGAGCTATTATCCCCCGTACGGCATCAACAGGAAGTTCGTTAGTTATCTTGGGCCTGGGAAGCCAACTAAGGTAGTCGTCAGAGCCTGCGCGGAGATCGAGTTTTTTTAACATACACAGTCACTTTAGTTTGACCAGCTAAATCCTCCAACTGGTCGCTCGTAACTGTTTCGTTGACACTTCGGACATTGGGTATTTATCGCCCGTTCAAAAAGCCGCGGCTCATCGTCCCGCGCCACCAAAACTACCTGACAATTGCCTCATTAGTACATTTGCGGGTTGTGCTTGCCTTTGCGTCAAATTAGATACTTTAACTTTGCGAACATAGCGCATGCCCAAAATACTTCAAGACTCTCCGTCTATAAGATCCTGATCTATCAACTAAATTGGCAATTACCTAGACTGCAGATAAACCAAGGAGTTGTACATGAGTCCCGCTGATTCAAAGTTTCAGTTTCAGGCAGAACTTTCATCGCTGGGTACCGCAATCGAGGAGATTACCGAGAGAATTACCAACATCGCTGATTCCCTGGCAAGACAAAAGCTCGACGGATATGCGCACGATCTATATCAGGCTGAAAGGTCCCTGAAGTCAGCCTTGCGTTCGGTCGCCAAGGTCAGGCAAACCTAGAGGATGGACAGAGGTCCACAAGAATACATGCATCGCACCTTGGTTTTCTAGCCAAACAAATGCTCCTACCATGGAGAATCAGACGCAGAGACAAGCCCCCGGTCTCCTCAGGGGGAACCCACTGCAAAAGTTCCATCTCAACTTTTACTGGATCTTTCTCCTTGGTGAATCCAAGTCGGATCGAAAGACGACCTACATGCGTGTCAACCGGCAATCCTGGTTGCGCAAATGCTACGCTCCTGACCACATTGGCAGTCTTTCTGCCAACACCTGGCAAAGCTGTCAGCGATTCCATATCACAAGGTACCTTTCCGTCATATTTTGACAGAAGAACCCTGGTCATGGCTAGAATATTTTTCGCCTTGTTTTTGTAGAAACCCGTTGAATAAATAAGGCTCTCCAGCTCTTCGGGAGTGGCATCGATCATTTCTTGAGCTGTACCAAAGTGCTCGAATACCTTTGGCGTAGTGGCGTTTACCCTCTCGTCTGTACATTGCGCCGATAAAATAGTGGCAACCAGAAGTTGGAAAGGGGTCTCAAAACTCAACGCACAGAGTTCCTGAACAGTGCCCGGATAGGCCCGGTCCAACAAATTGAGAATTTCGCGTCTGCGATGAGATTCTGTATTTGGTACCGTACCCACTCCAGTTCCTATCTAATCAGCCAGTCCAACCGGTAACGGGATGATCCCGGAAGACGAATAACCTCAGGTTGCCTTTTTCATCACTTTACGTGTATCCGGAGCCTGGTAAAGCCGGTCTCACTAACCTTAAAAATCGAACAACCAACCGCTTTCTGAAACTTTAAGGCCACCCAATTGCTCTCCAACCAGATTACGATATTGGGGTCCCGGTGATTGGAATGGACATAGGTGTCACTAACACAGGATCTTCTAATTTTAGTAGCAGCATTCGGAGCCGGGGCGGTCAACGCAATGGCTGGCGGGGGTTCGCTGATTTCCTTTCCTGCCCTACTCGCAGTAGGGCTTCCTCCGATTACGGCTAATGTTACGAACTCAATTGCAGTTTGGCCAGGATATGTCGGAAGCGTGATTCCATACCGTGCCCATATCCTCGACCAAAAGGACAGGGCAATGAAAATTGGCGCCCTGTCAGTATTGGGTTCGATTCTCGGTACCATTGTGCTTCTTGAGGCCCCGCCGGCGGTCTTCAAAATATTGGTTCCCTACTTGATATTTACAGCGACAACACTGCTGCTTATCCAGAAACAGATGCTGGCATTTTTTACCAAGACAACAGTCACACATCCGAAGGCATCCAACATCTCTCTCAACGGCGGGATCCTCCTAGCCTCAATTTACGGATCGTACTTTGGCGCTGGATTGGGAATCATGCTGCTGTCAATCCTGGCGAGCTTTATCCGCGAGGACCTGCAGCGGCTAAACGGGCTAAAAACGCTCCTCTCGCTGATCATCGCCACCATCGGATCGGTAATTTATGCAATTTTCGCGCCGGTGCAATGGGAGGCCGTGGCGATAATGGCGCTCGCGTCGTTGTTAGGCGGTTACTTCGGTGCCGGACTGGCACGAAAGCTCAGTCCTGGTTCACTCAAGATTTCGGTTATCATCTTCGGTTATTTAATTGGCCTTGTCCTTTTGGTGAAGGGCTAATCTTAGGCCAAATGCCTAAATACCTCTGAACTTCCAAAGAACAGCAGATAATAGTGCCGAAGATATCGCCAGCTCCGCCAGCAGAGCATCCGGAACCCAAAATCAAGATCAATAGTGCAAAATGGCACTTAGAGCCTTAAATGAAACAGGGGGAGAATCGGAATGTCTCTCAATTCTCCCCCTACCCCATGCTAAACTTCATGGGCTAGCGTTGGTAGCTTAGGAAATCAGCAACACATTGACAACTTAATAGCTCCGACAGCTGTCAAGATGTCCGAATTAGTCTTGTATTATTACGTAGAGTAGTATTAATGCCACACACCGCACTATACATGATTATAGAGCGATAGTATAAGTGCCGTTAGGGTTCTGACACGTTCGAGTTCCAGACCTAAAATCCAGACGTACTCCGAGAATCGAGACGAATTGCAATGCGAACTAGCGCTTCCCGGGGATTTCCCAACATTGGAGATAATGAGCGGTTGGTGATCTCATCACTATTTGGCGTTCGATCGATATGACGCTCGGAGTAGGATTTAGCACGTTTGATCGATTCACAGGGCACCGAGGCAAGGTAAGGATTTCTTTTTTCCGATTGGGCCGAAGATCTTCAGAAGGATGCCCTGTCGGTTAGGCGGTTATATTTGGAGGCAAAAGCTGATGCCTTTCGCAGCCGCCTCCAAAACATGACGCAAGTTTCTAAAAGGATTGAATTGCAATACCGGCAACAACTTACACCTGGACTTACACTACTCCTTGCAACCACAAGTGCAGTTTCTGTCGCCAACCTTTATTATGCCCAGCCACTGCTGCCAAGCATCGCCAAGAGTTTTCATACGTCAAGCGCCAAGGTCTCCTTTGTAATAACGGCTTCACAGATCGGATATGTACTTGGTCTTTTGTTTCTTTTGCCCTTAGGGGACTTAGT
>JABEUP010000135.1 GCA_013044365.1 Acidimicrobiaceae bacterium | reverse complement strand
GTGCTCGTCCTCGGGGAAGGTGATGGCACCCAACGACAACCCAGTCAGCTCCTCGACCGTGTAGCCGAACATCTCCGCAATTCGGGCGTTGACAAAGGTGAACCGTTGCTCCATGTCGAGCCCCATGATTCCTTCGTGAGCGGAGTCGATCATGGTGCGGTAGCGCGCTTCGCTTGCGGCCAAAGCGGCTTGTGAGCGGTGAAGAGCAGTGAGATCCCGGTGGATGACGGTGATTCCGGCGGGACTACCGTCTGGGTGAGTCAGGGGTACCGCTGTTAGCGACAGCTCGAGCACATTGCCGTCGGGATGTCGGTATTTGGCGAGAAAGGGTTCTACGTCCTGTTGGCCCGCCAGGTTAGCTCGTATCGTCGCTACCTCTTCCGGGGTCCGGTCGGACAGCAGCATGCCCAGTGGGTTACCGACTATATCTCCAGCTCTGTGCCCCAGCAGTCGTTCCGCGGCTGGACTGAATGCTGTGATCACCCCGGCCGGATCTATGTCTACAATTGCGTCACTACTGTGAGCGAACAGCGCCGCACCGCGTAGGCGGGCGGACTCTTCCCCAGCTTTCCAGGTGCCGCGGGCACTACCTTCGCCGTCTTCCTCGTGCATCTTGTCTCCTAGTAAGCGCGCATATTTAGTGGCAGTTAAACTATTGTACTAGGCGAAGTTAACGGGAATACTGAAGGTGTTATTTGCTTCCTGCAAACGACAGAGTTAAAGTAGCTCAGCTCCTGGGATAGATAATTGACCCATCTGGCAACCGTACAAAGCTCTTGGATGGTATTTCCACTTCACAAACCTCAACATGCCAAAGGCTACGGCACACTTGAGAACTCAATTAATTTGAAGGTACCGGGTCCCGGTTTTCAGGAAATAGCTAAAGAAGTTTGACATTTACGAAAGGTCGGAAAAAAGTATTGACACAATGGTGGGAAAACTGAAACTAAAGAGTCCTGGACACCCAGAAAGTCAAAGTTCGGTCTCTATTTACAGTTGATTGTGGGAAGGTTGCCTTAGCCGGTTCAAACCTATTCTTCTTATATCTGTCTTGCATCCGTTCGCAGTTGGCAACTTTCAGCTAGAACACAGGTGACACCGCAGCAAGTTCACAACTGGTCTGGTTCCTTTCACGTCTGAGGGTGGAACCCTTGAGAATGGGTGTAAGCATTAGTGAGAAAAAGTTAACTAGGGTGGCATTAATGCGAATAAGTCGCCGGTTTGGATTGAACTCATAAATTCTTGCCGGTCCTGGGGCACCTTGTGAGCGAGGGGAGCTGGCATGCCGAAGGGTGTGGAGCCCACTGAAGACAAGTTCTATCGAAAGTCGATTGTTCAAGCGCTCAATAAGGCTCTAATCGATTATGATGAGCCGACCGGCGGCCACTCTGAACGGGTAGGTGGTCTTGCTGGCCTCTGATTGCCGCACAGCTGGATCTCAGTCGTCCCGATCGTCTGCTTGTCGCACACGCGGGCGTCATCCACGACATCGGTAAACTTGGCATCAAGCCCGAAATCCTAGCCAAGGCTGGCCCGCTCACTCCCGAGGAGAGAACCGAGGTGCAGCGCCATTCTGCCATTGGGGCGGAGGTGCTAATGGATATCTCGCCAGGCCTGGCTCTCATGGCAGCGGGAGTCCGGGCCCACCATGAACGCTGGGACACGGCACAGGATACCCAGACGGGCTCGCTGGCGAGCAGATCCCGCTGTTCGGACGGTTGCTCGCCGTGGTGGATGTTTATGACGCATTGACTAGTCCACGGATCTACCGAGAGTTGTTCTACACTTCGGATGAGGCGATAGCCTACATAGAAGAGCACGCTGGCATCCAGTTCGATCCCGAATGTGTTAGAGCGACGCTCGATGTTCTGCGCGCTCAGGCTCGCGGTCTGCATCAAATCCCGGACTGAGTTTCAGGGATGTCAAAGGCTGGGATATGCCGGATCCTGGCTGTAAAGTGTGCCACCATGATCGAGACTCCCGGAAGGGTTGTGCGGTGCGCAGGACAGCAGACGCATGCACTCATGAGCTAACCGAATTTCGACTCCGAGGGTAGACATTCCCGCTCAGCGACCACAGGGTCAATAATCCGGGCACTGTAACTGGGCAACTGTTATGCCTCTTTGCCGATGGCTGAAGCAGCTCTTAACGGCAGGGGCCGTCACCTTCAGAGAGTTAATGGGGTAGGGAGGTTGGGTGATTGAAATATATAGAATTTCAAAAATGGAAGAAAGCTCGGTAGATGTGCCCTTCAGCCTCATCTCCGAGTTTGCATATTGGCGTCACATATTGGAACTTAATATGGCCTGGCCGGAAACTAGGTGGTGAATTGCGGCAGCCACCCGGTGTTTTTTTCACTGCGAGAGCCGACCAATCTCGAAATGTCTGTGTCCGTCTATTATGGGTATGTGGCGACGTTTCCAATAAGAACTTACGGGGATCCTGTCCTGCGGCAGGTCACCCCTGACATCGATAATATCGACGAGTCTGTCGTGCGCTTGGTCGAGGATATGATCGAGACAATGCATGAGGCACCAGGGGTTGGACTTGCAGCAACACAGGTCGGCATCCAAAAGAGGCTTTTCGTATACGACATCGGAGACGGTCCATCGGTAGTCCTAAATGGAAGGATTACCGAATCAAGCGGTGAGTGGACCTATGAGGAAGGGTGTCTTTCGGTTCCCGGGCTTTTCTGGCCGATTCGGAGACCCAACCACGTCCTGATTGAGGGAATGGATCTCGACGGTAACGGAATCCAATTAGAAGGTTCTGAGCTTTTGGGACGGGTTTTTCAACACGAGACAGACCACCTTGACGGGATTCTTCTGGTAGAGAGGCTCGATCCGGATCAATACAAGCAGGCGATGAAATTGCTCCGTTCTCAGGCGTTGAATCAAGACCAGGAAAAGGCCAAGCGCAAGATTTTGGGCGGGGAATAGTTCATTTGACCTCGAGGCCTTCAGCGTGATTCGTAAAATTGCATTTCTTGGTACGCCACAAATCTCGACCTCAACCCTTGCTTATCTGGTAGATGCCGGTTATGAAATTCCTGTTGTGGTGACCGGTGAAGACAAGAAGCGAGGCCGCGGATCTGCTCTTACTCCGTCCCCGGTCAAGGTTCTTGCGCGTGAGCTGGGCATTGAAGTTTCCCACGATCCAAAGATCCTCTTGGATAAAGAATTTGATCTGGCGGTAGTGGTGGCGTACGGCAAGCTGATTTCAGACGCACTGTTGGATAAAGGGCTGTTTATCAATCTTCACTTTTCTCTGCTTCCGCGCTGGCGCGGAGCGGCTCCGATGGAGCGAGCCATACTGGCAGGGGATCCAGAAACCGGCATCTGCGTCATGAAGCTTGTCAGCGAACTGGATGCAGGTCCGATTTACCAGACCAGGAAAATGCCTCTTAACTCTGTGATGACTCTCGAAGAGCTTTCTAAGGCGTTAAGTCAGCTTGCGAACGAAGCCCTTGGTTCGGAGCTCTCAATGGGCGAAGAGGCCTTTGCCCGGGCAACAGATCAAATTGGGGAACCTACTTATGCCCATAAGCTGACTGTCGAGAATCTGCGTATCGACTGGGAGAAAACCAGTGATGAGGTGCTTAGAAAGATTAGACTTGGACGTGCCTGGACGACGCTCGAAGGTTCCCGTTTCAAGATTTTCGCAGCTTCTCAATCGCCGGATAATTTGCTTGTGCTCTCTCCCGGACAGATATCAGGCGCAGCTGTCGGAACTGGGTTGGGGATTGTGGAACTGCAGTCGGTGCAACCGGAGAACAAACGTGTGATGTCGGCCAAAGACTGGACAAATGGTACCAAGAACGCCCAAGGCTTACGCTTTATCTAATAACTAATCACTGTCGGTGTGCTCGTATTGTTAGGATTTAGCTGTGATTGAGATCGCTCCATCGATATTGTCGGCTGACTTTGCTTATCTGGGTGAAGCCATACATAGCGTCGAGTCAGAATGCTCCTGGATACATGTTGACGTGATGGATGGCCACTTTGTCCCGAATTTGACTATCGGGGCTCCGGTGGTTGCCTCGGTAAGGCGTCATACCAAGAACTACCTGGACTGCCATCTTATGATTACCGATCCTTGGGATTATCTGGGAGATTTCGCCAAGGCCGGAGCAGATTCCGTCTCATTCCATTTTGAAGTCGGACGTACCTTCGAACTTATAAAAATGGCTCATGACCTTGGTATGAAGGCTGGATTGGCTGTAAACCCCGATGCCAGGTTTGAAGACTATTCACAGTACATTCCACACCTGGATCTCCTTCTTGTAATGAGCGTGTTTCCTGGTTTCGCCGGCCAGTCATTCATCCCGGCGGTATTGGATTCTTTACGGCGGGCCAAGGAACTCGTTGCCGCAAGTGGGGCTAACATCATCCTCGAGATAGACGGTGGAATCTCTTTGGAGACCATCGGGGCATCGCGTCTTAGCGGTGCGGATGTATTTGTGGCCGGTTCGGCGGTTTTTGGCAAGCCCGATCCAGCCCAGGCAATAAGAGATTTGAAGCAGGCCGCCACTCGGGCATCGGAGAGGTTGAAATAATGGAACTGCAGGCGAAGGTGTTGACCGTCTCCGACGGAGTGGTGGCGGGTACCCGTGAGGACCGTTCCGGCCAAGCGCTCGAGGAGGTTCTTTCACAAGCGGGTTTCCG
Organism: Acidimicrobiaceae bacterium; assembly: GCA_013044365.1. Lineage (GTDB taxonomy): Bacteria > Actinomycetota > Acidimicrobiia > Acidimicrobiales > Acidimicrobiaceae > SCQM01. Next base: position 8,323 of record JABEUP010000135.1, on the reverse strand, counting down.
CGTCATAGAACGCCAGGTTACCGCTGATGGGATTGAAAGCGTGGTTAACGCCCTGGTGGCACTGGCAGAAAATTTTCAGGGGCTTGTCGTCACCACCGGAGGCACCGGTTTTGGTCCCAGAGATCTTACTCCGGAAGGAACCAAGCTGGTTCTCGACAGGGAAGCTCCCGGGATCGCCGAGGCTGCCCGCCTGGTGTCTCCGCTCGGGAGGCTTTCGAGAGCGGTTGCCGGCACAAGAGGGGCAGCCCTAATTGTCAACACTCCAGGGTCGCCCGAAGGGGCGAAAGAGACGATTTCAGCAGTATTGGATATTGTGCCGCATGCCCTTGAGCTTTTGGCTGGCACCTCCCCTGGGCATGAGAGTGTAAAGCGGGTCGATTAGTGAGCCATGCGTCCTCTCCGGATGGTCTGTTAGACAAGATGCTCCTGGCAATAAAGGAAGCGCAGAAGGCGCGTCTGCAGGCGCCGCCCAATCCATGGGTTGGGGCTGTGCTCGAGACTGCCAATGGACTCGTCATGGGTCACACCCAAACTCCGGGATGTTCCCATGCTGAAATTGACGCTCTGACGCAAGCAGGTTCTGATGCAGCTGGATCAACACTTTATGTGACGCTTGAGCCGTGCTCACATTATGGCAGGACTCCACCATGTGCACGCGCGATTGTCGAGGCCGGTGTGAGCCGGGTGGTGATTTCGCTAGTGGATCCTGATCAAAGAGTGAAGGGGAGAGGAATCCGGTATCTGGTTGATCATGGCGTGGAGGTGATAGACGGTGTCGCCAAGGAGGCTGTCAGGGTTCAGCTCGCTCCATATTTGAAACAAAGGTCGACGGGGTTGCCATGGGTGGTTCTTAAACTCGCAGTTACCCTGGACGGCCGAATTGCATCCAGTGACGGGAGTTCCAACTGGATAACCGGGGAGGCTGCCAGGAATCGAGTCCAGATGCTCAGGGCGGAGTCTGACGTAATAGTAACAGGTGCTAATACCGTAAGAATCGATGATCCGCGCCTGACGGTCAGGATTGCCGATACCGGTCGTTCTCCGCGCCGTATTGTTTTTGGGAAGATACCCCCAGGGTCAAGGGTATTGCCCGCTGAGGAATTTTTAGGTTCTCCTAGTGAACTGCTGAGCGATCTTGGAAACCACGATGTGCTCCAGGTCTTAGTCGAGGGAGGAGCTAGTCTGGCCAAGAGTTTTCTTGATGCCGACTTGATTGACGAGTTTGTATTTCATATAGCTCCTGCTTTGCATGGCGGTTCAGACGGTACGTCGGCTTTTTCGGGTACTGGTTCTGCGACTGTATCTGGTCTGAGACGGCTAGAAACCAAAACTGTGGTATCCCTGGGAAATGACGTTGAGATAGTGGCCTGGTCCCAGCGTGCTTCCGAATTGATACAGTCCCTCTAACTAGGCGTAAGCTGTTTTAAAAGATTAGGGAGGCTATTTATGTTTACAGGATTGGTGGAAGGGCTCGGTTCTTTCAAGTCAAATAGCGGGGATCGATTCACTTTTAGCTGGCCTGGTAACCCGTCTCCGTTCGAAACGGGAGAGTCGATTGCGGTCAATGGTTGCTGTCTCACAGTGGTCGATTTTGACGGTGACGATTGGACGGCAAATGTGATTACGGAATCACTGTCTCGTACGAATCTGGGGTATCTTTCTCCCGGTGACCTGGTGAATTTTGAAAGGCCGCTGCAGGTGTCTGATCGGTTGGGTGGTCATATTGTCCAGGGTCATGTTGATACCGTAGGAATTGTCAGACAGCCGGCGCCGGAATTGGTGATCGCATTTGATCCGCGGTATGCCAAATACCTGGTTGATAAGGGATCCATAGCAATCGACGGCGTATCTTTGACAGTTGTTAAAGCGGGAATTGATTCCGTAACGGTTTCACTTATTCCTCATACCAGCTATATGACTACACTGGGGAAAAGAGATATCGGCGAACGGGTCAATTTGGAGTTTGACATCGTTGCTAAGTATGTTGAAAGAATTCATACCTTAGGGATCCCTGCCGAATTCCCCGAGAACACTATTTCTTATTAGACAGGATGATGACAGTGGGACTTGGAACCATCGAGGAGGCCATTGCGGCGATTAGTCGCGGCGAGATGGTTGTCGTGGTCGATGATGAAGATCGTGAGAATGAGGGCGATCTCATCATGGCAGCGCAGTATGCAACACCAGAGGCGATTTCTTTTTTTATCGCGCACACGTCAGGGCTTATATGCGTCGCGGTCAAAGGTGATCGTCTCGATGAACTTGAGCTTCCCCTCATGGTGGCAAACAATACTGAGTCACAGAGGACCGCGTTCACGGTAAGTGTTGACTACAAGCATGGGACGACCACGGGTATCTCCGCCCACGACCGGTCCGCCACAATCAGGGCGTTGGCCAACCGGAATTTCAGGTCTTCCGATTTCGTGCGTCCAGGCCATATATTCCCACTCAGGTATAAAGAAGGGGGCGTCCTAAAGCGCGCTGGTCATACAGAGGCCTCTGTAGATCTCGCGATTGCGGCCGGACTGGAGGCGGCGGGTGTTCTGTGCGAAATCGTGACCGAAGACAAGTCACAAATGGCCCGATTCGGGGATCTCAAGAATTTTAGCGAGACGTATAATCTTGTGATGATATCTATTGCCGAGCTGGTCAGGTATCGCCGCCAAAAGGACAAGCTGGTAAGGCGGGTGGAAGGTGCCTCTGCGAGGATTCCGACCGTGTATGGAGACTTCACATGTATTGTTTACGAGTCGGTGCTGGACGGTGAAAATCACCTTGCGCTGACCATGGGAAATGTTGATGATGGTTCACCTGTGCTGGTCAGGGTGCATTCGGAATGCCTCACCGGAGATGTTTTCGGCTCGCTTCGCTGTGATTGCGGACCACAGTTGGATGCGGCTCTTCAAATGATTGCCAAGGAAGGCGCCGGTGCAGTCATCTATCTCCGTGGTCATGAGGGCCGTGGGATTGGCCTGGCTCACAAAGTGCGCGCATACTCACTCCAGGAGCAGGGGCGGGATACTGTGGATGCAAATTTGGATTTGGGACTCCCGGTTGACTCGAGAGAATATGGAATTGGCGCTCAGATGTTGGTGGATTTGGGAATTACCGAAACCCGTCTGATCACCAACAATCCGGCAAAATATGGTGGGCTTGAAGGATTTGGATTGAATATCGTTGAGAGGGTAAAGCTACCACCTTCAGTCAATCCCGAGAATATCAATTATCTGCGGACCAAAAGGGAGCGCATGGGTCACCTTTTAGACGGATTGGACGATTAGGCTACCCAAGAGTGATTTTACTGACGTCTAGGAAGGTGCCGCACAATGTCTGGTCCCAGTGAAACCGATGTTCAGGCTGAGTCCGGATCACCGGTAATTGGCGGGACTGATATCTATGCGTTGGTGGCTTCCCGCTACAACGATTACATCACGAAAGAACTTATTGAAGGTGTGACGAAGGGACTTAAGGCGCACGGTGCCCCGGAGAGAAATATACGTCTTGTCAGGGTGCCGGGAGCGATGGAGATACCACTTGCAGCTAAGTGGTTGGCGTCAACCGGACGCTATTGTGCAATTATCTGTCTGGGTTCGGTGATTAGGGGTGCGACTACCCACTACGAGGTGGTGGTCAATGCTTGCTCATCCGGAGTGGCTCAGGTTGGTTTGGAGACCGGGGTTCCGACAATCTTTGGAGTTCTGACCACCGAGAACATAGAACAGGCAATTGAAAGAAGCGAGATTACTTTAGGGAACAAAGGTTACGAATTCGCGTTGACGGCGATTGAGATGGTTTCCCTGAAGCGGTCGATTTAGGTTGAGTGGCGTTAGGCAGAACGGAACGGTTTTATGCTTCGGATAGTTCTTCCCAAGGGTTCGCTGGAAAAGGCGACCTTAGACTTATTTTCTCAGGCAGATCTGGGTGTTTCACGTGCTTCTGACGTGGATTACAGGGGAAGAATCGACGATCCCCGGATCGACGAGGTTCGAATCTTGCGCCCCCAGGAAATAGCCAGTTATGTTGCCGAAGGACTCTTTGACTTGGGAATTACCGGTAGAGACTGGATCGAAGAGACCGGGGCTGACGTAGTGAGCCTTGGGCAGCTTCAATACTCCAAAGCGACCTCCAACCCGATCAGAATTGTTTTAGCCGTCGCAAATGATTCTCCGGTGCGCTCAAGTAAAGACTTGAAGCCGAATGTCAGGATTTCCACTGAGTATCCGGTTTTGACCAAGAGGTATTTCGATTCTCTTGGGATCACAGCCCAAATATCTCTCTCTTACGGCGCAACCGAAGCGAAGATTCCCGACATTGCTGATGCAATAGTAGAAATAACGGAGACAGGCCGTGCGATCAGGGCTGCCGGGCTACGGATTATTGACACCATTCTGGTTTCCTATACTGAGGTTATCGCCAACCCTGACGCTGCCCGCGATACCGCCAAGGCGCATGCAATGAACCAAATTATGACTCTTCTTACTGGTACGTTAAAGGCCCGTGGAAACGTTTTGGTCAAGTTGAATGTGGGCGGGAGAGACCTTAATGCGGTCATCGAGGCTATACCTTTTATGAAAGCCCCAACCATATCCCAACTATTCGGCGATGTTGGCTATGCGGTGGAAGCGGTGGTTGCCAGATCTCAGATCAATACTTTAATTCCGGCGTTGAAAGATGCCGGTGCGACTGACATATTGGAAATACCCCTTTCCAAGATTGTTCCATAGATGCGCTCCAGTCTTTTATTCATGGGAAATGGAAGGGGAGTTGTTGCCGAGTTTTCGAACTTAACTGGATTGGGCATTATTGCCGCTTCCGATGGTTCTGAAATAGCGTTCCACTGTATACAAATTGCTGACGGGAGCCGATTCATCGACGTCGGAACTCCCGTTGGCTTCTCAGTTTTTCCCGCCATGAAGGGTCGGGTTGAAGCGATGAAAGTTGAGAAACTCTAATCGGTTTTAGCTGTCTCTGTTGACAGGGTAGACATTTGAACAAAAGCAAGGCGTAGCTGGGATATCCCGTCAAGTATTTCCAGTTCGTATTCGCCAAGTCGGCCTTTGATAGATCCGGCCAGACCGGCAAGTGCGTCTATCGCAAGTGTCGCATCCCTTAGGCGGGGTGGACTGTCGGATAGGTAGATTGCTGCTAGTTCAAAAAGTCCAAAGCAATGGTTTGCTATAACGATTTCGGGGCTTGACGAAAGTATTTCATTCCTGAGCCGGTCAAGTTCGGCTAGCTTTTCCTGGCCAGCTTCATTGGTTTTGTTGGTTCTTGAATTTTCGGGATCAGGAGTATTTGACATTTAGTATTTCTCCGCTCTGGTATCGAATGCCCAATAGTGCTGTTAGACTACTGTGGAAGTTTAATGAGAAAGCGGGGCAAGCAGGTCTTGGCTCCCACCTTGTCGCTCTCAGAGTTTTCAGGGTTGATTATAGGCAGGACATTCTGTCGTCTTCGCTTTTTCCCGTATGGTTTGAAACTATAAAAGAGATTTTGTAGTTGGTGATGAAGGAGTGATGCCGAATAGTCGCACCCACAACAAACGAGCCTCGAATCAATGAGCGAATTAGGGCAAAAGAGGTTCGGCTTGTAGATCCAGAGGGTTCTCAGCTTGGAATAAAGAGTCTCCAGGAGTCGCTGGCGTTAGCCAGACAAATGGACTTGGACCTCGTCGAGGTGGCTCCTATGGCCGTTCCCCCGGTCTGCCGAATTATGGATTATGGCAAATTTAAATTTGACGCGGCCCAGAAGGCTAAAGAATCTCGTCGCAAGTCCATGAATACGCAGATTAAGGAAATGAAATACAGGCCAAAGATCGGTGCAGGTGATTTTGACACGAAGACCAGACAGGTAATTAAATTCCTGCAGGAAGGTCATAAAGTAAAGATCACGATTATGTTTCGAGGCCGGGAACTTTACCATCCAGAGTTGGGGAAAAGCATCCTGGACCGAATAGCGGAGGAAGCCCAAAGTGTGGGCAAAATGGAAGCAATTCCGAAGCTGGATGGTAGAAACATGATCATGGTGTTAGGTCCAGATAAGCGGAGTGTGACTAAGTCCAACACCTCAAAAGAGGAACATGCGTCGTCAGCGGTTTCCGGGGAGCATAGTTCTTCGAACGGGAAGTCACGCTAGGCATATAAAAGCAAGGGTTCGCTTTGCCGTTTTCAATCACAGTTTCTGGAAAGTCAAACATTTAGTTCAAAGAGCCCGGCTTGGGAATACTGCCGGGAAAATCAAGGAGTTTAGGATGCCGAAGATCAAGACTGACCGAGGCGCAGCAAAGCGGTTCAAGATTACGGGAACTGGCAAACTTCGCCGCCGTAGGCCCAACCGGTCTCACTTGTTGGAGAAGAAGTCGTCAACACGTACTCGTCGTTTAGGGCGGGAAGCGGACGTGGCTAAAGGCGATCTTCGTCAAGTTCGTAGGCTGCTGGGCATTTAGCTCTATTGATTTTATTTTCTAGGTTTCGAGATCAGGAGTCGGGATGGCAAGGGTAAAAAGGGCAACACATGCCAAGAAGCACCATAAAGCAGTACTGGAACAGGCGAAGGGATACTACGGCAATAAGTCAAGAAGTTTCAGGTCCGCCAACGAGCAGGTGCTGCATTCGTTGGCGTACGCTTTTCGAGATAGAAGAGCCCGCAAGGGTGAGTTCCGACAGTTGTGGATTCAGCGAATCAATGCGCAGGCCCGTGTTAATGGGATAAGTTACTCCCGGCTGATTGCAGGATTGAAAGCTGCCGAAATCACCATTGATCGTAAAGTATTAGCAGACATGGCCGTGGCCGATCCACATGCTTTTTCTGTACTGGTTGACAAGGCACGTACGGCACTTACGGTCTCTAGTTGATCAGGAGCTATCACGGCTAATACGCCTTTATCATTCAAACATCAAAGAATTGTGCGCCTTCGGAGACTTCTCCGAAGGCGTTCTTTGCGCGAGGCCGAGCATAAATTCGTTATCGAAGGTTCCCGGGCTGTCGAGTCAGCTCTCACAGCAGGCCTCGAATTGGAGGCCATCTACTTTGAGCGCTCCTCCAACGAACTTGCCACCAAGGTGTTGGATTTAGCGGATCAGATTGGTTACCGAAGCTACGAAGTTCTTCCAGGCACTTTGGAGAGGGCAGCTGACTCGGTAAGTCCTCAATCAATTGTGGCAATCGCATCCTATGTTGACGTAGAGATAGGGAATCTCGAACCTGAGTCGTATGTGGTGGTAATGGCAGGTGTAAGGGATCCCGGCAATGCCGGAACGATAATTAGGACCAGTCTGGCCGCTGGAGCGTCGGCTGTGATACTTTGCGACCAGTGCGTGGATATTTACAACCCAAAAACCGTTCGTTCAAGTGCCGGAGCACTATTTACGATTCCAATTGCGGTTGCGGACTCTTTTAGCGAAGTTCACCGCTTTCTAAAGTCGAAGGGTTACGTGGTAGTTGGAACGTCCTCCCATGCCAAGACCTCATATTGGGAACTCGATCTCACTGGCAAGGTCGCCGTTGTTCTTGGAAACGAAGGAAGCGGATTAAATGTTTCCTATTCGGAACTTGTCGATAATTCTATAACCATACCCATTGATCCCAGGGCTGAATCGTTAAACGTAGGTGTGGCGGGATCGGTTTTGATGTTCGAGGCCATGCGCCAGAGGTTGAATTCAGGCAGGTAATGTTAGGGGTCTTCCCCGCCAGCTTGAGTATTCCCAAAGGGCAAGGCCGTCATCCAAGGGTATTGCTAACCGAATTTGCCAGTACCAGCTGTGGGAGTTTCCTTGGTGAGGCTTTCAATTGACATGGGTTTCCTCCCACGGCTTCTGCTAAGGAGTCCCAAGGCAAATCTGGGGACATCCGACTCATTTTCAGATGTTAGCACCCAGGCCCATGCCGCGAGATCGACCGGATAGAGTAGGTACCCGACGCGGGTCGCAGGCGCTATCAGAATAGCTATGAAAAGTACAAACGCGGAGAGCCAGCAAGTTCCGGTGGACACTCTCGGGGTGCGGTAAATAATCCAGACCAGTGTTGTCAGTCCCATGAGCAGGCCGATTGCAAAAGCAATCATCGGATAGCCTTTCCAGATACTTGCGAGCAGGTGCCCCGGGAGGGGGCTAGCTGCGGGCGAACCCATGATCGCGATCCCTGCAGGGAATTTGATGACGTTGTTTACCAGGGCGGAAAGATTGTGAACTATCTCGTCCCCTAAGGTCCAGATCATTATGGCAAAGGCCGGCAAAGCGAGTTTGATTGCGGGCCTCCATCCGTTTCGCACGGCTAGTGCTATTGCTGCGATTATCACTAGTGGCCATGCCGTGAACTTTAAAAT
>JABEUP010000134.1 GCA_013044365.1 Acidimicrobiaceae bacterium | reverse complement strand
TGCCGGAACGAAAGATTTCTTTGACTCGGATGTGGGATGGCAGATGGCATACATATCATCCCATGATGTACGACACAATATAAGAACTAAAAAACTCGCGCCTTAGGCACCACCCAATGTCGCATCATTTGCGTAGGTCAGAACCTTATGCTCGTATATCTTTGATCCATGCGATCACGCAACAAGTTGGTCAAAAATATCGCCAAGGGAATATAGGGCTCGGATCTTTCGGAGCACTCCATTGATAATCCCGCTCAAGCCCTGAATTCGTGGACGGCGTGGAACATCGCCTTTACATTCTCCAAGCGGGCTTCATCTGGAATCCCGATCCCTCCATCGAGGATGAAGCCGCCATTCTTGCCGACACCCTCAATCAGTTTTCGGCAGTAATCGCGCACGTCATCCGGAGTTCCGGTATTGAGCATTGAGGCTGGCACATTACCCCGCACGCAAACCACGTCCCCAAGAATAGCCTTGGCACGGAAAAGGTCTGTGCGCTCGAAAAAGTAAATCGCCCGGCCAGCTGGGATATCAGCAATCGTCTCTAGCCGCGAGGTACAGTCACCCTCCCAGTACACCTGCGGGACCAGTCCTGCATCAATCAAACTAATTAGGACGCGACGGAGCTGAGGCCAGAAGAAAGTCTTGAACTGATCAGGAGACATAAAACCATCAAGCCCCCAATGTATCGCAAAAAACACCATCTTACAGGGAGTCTCTGCCGCCCTCTCAATTATCGCTTTGATGATAATTGGAATGGCCCGGTTCATAGCCGCCAGCAACTGGTTCGGGCGGCGAAAAAGGTCCAGCATTATCCCCTTGGCCCCACGCATATTGTCTGCAAAATAGTCAAAGGGAGCATAGGCACTAACTACCTGATCCAGCGGAAACCCAAGCGCTGTAAGTTCTGCGTCAAACGCCGCTGCACTGTGTAAGGCCTGCCCCATCTCTCGGCCAGCATCCGCCAACCGCGCGAAACTGGCTGCCATCTCATCGGTAAAGAAAGTCGTCAGGCCTAAAATACTTAAACGTTGTGCCGACGCGAGGCGAGGCAGCTGCGACATAGGAGCAAACGCTTCGGCTACCCGAGGAAGATACCGGGTGAAATAGAACCAATCGGGATCCTCGATGTAGTCGTTATACTCCTCAGGCTTCATGTACTCATGATCTATGTGTTGGTACGAGTAATTCACACCTACGCCATGCCCGGGCCAAAGCATTTGCTGGTAGCCCATAAGCTCCATTGTGGGTCCAAGCAGTGTCCTCCTGTGCGGAGCAGCCACTGCATCTGGCTGAAGCTCAAGAACGACCTCCTTCATGATGCTGGACACCTTGGCGTAGTTGTACATCGCCTCCCTGAAGGTAATGCCAGCGTAGGTGGCATGCCAGAAGATCGCGTGGTACATGATCGGAACTCGATCGGTTTCACGCAAAGCGATAGTATCTTCGATTCGCTTCAGTCGTTCTTCGAAACGCTTAGCATTGTCTGCCGTGTCTTCCGAAAGGGTAATTTCACTCATATCATCCGTCAATCTTCATAGGAAGGAATAAATGAAATGCGTCAATCGAGTCGCGGCGCATATCAGGCAGCTCTCCATTGACGACACAACGAGACTGCGTCCATGGCATTGGGACCGAAGACATCCGCATTTGTGCGGGAACATACCGCTTCGTCCACCTGACCCCTTCCAACCATGATCTTGAGTGAGTCACGCAAACCGGCGTCGCTGAGTACATCAATTGTAGCTTTCATTGAATCCAACGCAATGGTCAGAAAGCCGCTCAATGCCGGTGCGGGCGGCTGGATCTCTCGCACCTTCTCGACGAAATCCGATATCAGACCATCTTTGTCCAAATCGATCACGTTGTATGCATTGATCTCCAGCATGAAGACATCTATGTTCTGGCAAATACCATGGAGATCGCCATGTGCGGTACCAATAAGCATAGGCCCAGATGCATTGGCTTCTACCTCAGGTCCACCGTTCGACAAAGATTTCACTATGGCGTTGACCTGCTCAACTAGATCGACTGACAACATCAGTTCCGGAAGGAAATACTCGCTTTCCTCCAAGCGGCGACCGACAATATCCATCGCTTCGCTACGGGTATCGAGTACCCGTTGGCGGTCACCATCGTCAGCAAAAGAGCCCCGCACAAGCTGCACTGCGACCACCTCTTCCATGTCAGAGATTGCACGAACTGATTCCTCGAGCATGGGTGGTACGCCCCCTTCTGAGTAAAACGCGACATCCCCTGCCCTAAATAGAAGGATTCGAACTCAGGTTAGTGACTGGACCGTATACTTTCAAGCTGGCTGTAACACAGCGCAGTCAGTACACCCTTTTGGCGCACTAGAAAACAATGTATTCTGAATTGCCCCGAGTTTCTTAGTCCGAGATTTCTGGCGCGTATCAATATCTCCTGACAAAATCTTTGCCAAGCAAAACTCGCTTCCTGGTAAATGCTTAGACACTTTGTAGCAAAATGATCTCAAGCGCGGCCTCCATCGGCTCCAATAACGCTGCTCCTGCTACCATCAAAAACCGCGGGAAAATATGACAGTTTCATAGAGCTGCAAGGCTGTTCCCAACTTTGGGCCTAAGAATTTCGTCCTTTATTTTCTGCAAATCCCCCGCAGCAGACTCTCAGCACACAACTGGTTTTACTCGGGAGGGCACACGGTCACCATTGCCGGTTAGACCGCGATCGCCAATTGGGTAGATGGGAGCTACCCAATAAATAAGAGGACGCTATGAGACCTTCACCGTTTGGCAGTGAGATCACTAATCTATGAGTACATACTGGTGTTTCCCGGCTTTCAAGAAGCCAGTGATATCCAATTTATCCAAGCAAATATCGCTTTTATTGGTCAGATCAGGTGAAAGTGTTTCAACAGATCAAGCAGACAAGGCCCAAAAAATCGACTTGGAGTCGTGTCTTATTTGCCGTTTTCGGTCTCATGGGGATCGGAGTAATTTCGGCTGGAGTTTTCCTTGCGGTTGAATGGCCGCGGGCTGTTTTGACCAGTTCAACAGGGTCTCTTGCAGATATCCGGTTGAAAGGCATCACTCAAAATATTGTTCAAACAACTGCTATAGCAAACGGAAGCGCTATTCCCGTTTCACAACAGGGTGGGGAAATCGTACCTACTATCAAACTACGGGTTTCAACTCCGGTCACAGTGACGATAACCCTGGAACGACCCCCATGGATATCGTGGCTTATCGGGAAGACCGAGAAGCTCACGACACATGTGGTCACTCCGGCGGCAACTTTATTAAATCCAGTTTCGATTGGCGCGGCAGGCGATCCGGTACTGTCGTATTTTACTACTCCGGTTCGGGTAGTTTCGGTTTCGGGATCAAACGGGACCACTGTCACTGACCTTCCTGTCGCCTCGTCCCGAGTTCCATTAAAGGTCTCTTCGCGCAGCGCTGGCACCCTGGACATTGCTGCTACCCCGGATACGTGGGAAGTTCTGCCAAGCCCTTCGCAACTTGTGTATTTTCGGGATTCCAGCAAGGGGCCGATTGGAATTCTCAATCCAAATGTGACTTCGCTCACTCCCGAAGCTCCAATAAGCATCACGCTCTCGCAAAGAATCTCGTCGGCATTTGGTACTAAGTTGCCAACTCTGGCACCGGCAATTAAAGGTGCGCTTCTGCCCAAAGGTTCGTGGACCAGGCCAACTCCCTATAGCCTCCTGTACACTCCGACGTCGCCGGATTTCTGGCCGTCAGAGCACTTTACGATCCATCTGCCAGCTAAAGTTGCCCTTGCCCTTCCAAATGGTGCGCTTGGAACACCAACGTCTTCAATTTTGATCCAAGGCGCATCCCCGTCCATTACCAGGCTTCAGCAACTGTTGGCGCAGTTGAACTATTTGCCACTGTCTTGGACACCAGCGGTTAGAAGTTCCGTTCCAACATACCCGCAGCAGGCACAACTAGCGCTAAAGGCCCCAAGCGGCTCGTTCTCATGGCGCTGGTCTATGCCAAGCCCTCTGACTTCTCTTTGGCAGGCAGGAAGCTACAACGTAATTACCCGCGGGGCAGTTATGTCATTTGAGCAATTCAACGGCCTCAACACCGTTGGTCTGGCTAATCCTTTACTCTGGCCGACACTTCTCAACGATATAGCGAACCACAAAGTGGATCCCCATAGATACTCATGGATAGAGGTTCAAAAAAGTCTTCCGCAAACGCTTTCTCTATACGAGAACGGATCTGTCGTACTAACAAGTCCCACCAACACCGGGATCCAGGGACTCACCACAACGAACGGAACCTTCCCAATATATCTCCGCTTTGCGCAGAACTATATGAGCGGGACCAATCCCAACGGGTCTACTTATCACGATCTCGTATATTGGATCAATTATTTCCTGGGCAGTGAGGCTGTCCACGGGTTTCCTCGGGCGCAATACGGATACCAGCAGAGTCTTGGTTGCGTTGAGCTGCCAGTATCAACCGCGGCAACCATATATAAAGAAGTCCATATCGGAACGCTGACAACTGTGCTCCCATCTTAGCCGGGTACTTGCGAAGCAGATGGAGACCTTTGCTGTGGACCGGGTTGCTCGTTAAGTTCATTCAGTCGAACTACCACAGACACCATCCGGCCTCTACCCATTCAGAGGGTATTACAAAACCGTGGTCATAGTTTTGGGACGTGCGGGTATGGCTCAATTTGGTAATTGAACGATGAACTGGGTATTCAATCCGCCGGAGGAGCAGGTGAAAACTACGGTACTTTTGGGTATGGTTTGACAAACCACTCCATGAAACTGCCAATCAGAATCAGGCTCCTACGGTTGCGCACCAAGGATGACCGCCGCCGAATGTTGCTGCCCATCTCGCATGTAAGTCACGCTAATACTGGTCCCGGGCTTCTGTGTAAGCGTGATAGCAACCAGCTGGTCGGTTGACGTGGCGCGCTTTCCCGAGACAGTCGTCATTATGTCACCTGCTTGAAGGCCGGCACGACTTGCAGGCCCGTTCGGAATTACGGAGGTAACCAGTATTCCCGTGGAGGTTCCCGTCCGAACAGATGAATCTGACGGTACCGGTTCGGCCGACAACCCCATACTGGCATGAGCCACCTTGCCGGTCTGGATGATCTGGTCGACTATCGGCATCATGACATCAACTGGTATCGCAAATCCCAGACCGATGCTGCCGCTGCTGCTCTGACCGGATTCGTTTGGCACTGTTGCGCCCGCAGATGGCACTCCGATTAGCTTGCCAGCGCAATCAACGAGCGCACCCCCGCTATTACCAGGATTTATTGCAGCGTCCGTCTGCAAAGCATTGATGAGGACCGCAGATTGCCCATTCTCACCCGGAACATTAATTGTCCGATCGACGGCACTTACGATTCCGCTTGTCACCGTACTTGAAAGACCGAGCGGCGATCCCAATACCACCACTGGCTCGCCGATTTGAACCTCTCCGGAAGATCCCAGCACAATAGCAGGCAAGGTCTGAGCTACACTGGCCTTCAATACCGCCAGGTCGGTAAGTGGATCACGACCGACGATGCTGGCCGGCGCGGTGGTACCGTCGTTGAAACGTACCTGCACAGAGCCGCCGGTCGCAGCAATAGAAATGACGTGATTGTTGGTGACTATATAACCGTTCGAGCGTATGATCTCGCCCGATCCGGTGTCACCGGCCACCCCACCGCTCGCGGAAGGCGCGCCTATGGCACGGACAGTAACGACTGATGGCAGGTCTTTAGTAGCAACAGCTGTCACTGAGCAGGGACTATTCGTCCCAGTAACGGTATTTGCTGCACCACCGGCATTCTGGGACGAATGGACGGCATAGGCTACCACACCCCCTGCGAAACCACCCACAACCACAATAAACAATGTGGCTCCGGCGTACACAATCCACCGTCGCCAACTCGGGCTCAAATTTTCACCCACCTACTTACTCCCCCTAAATCAGCAAGCTGATACCGGATGTTACCACTAATAATCCTTGCAAAGGACGAGGTAATCCGAACCGATCAACCATTGATACCTTTAACGAAGGACAGTCATAGAGCAATTCGAAGCTGGCGTCGCGAAACGCCCTTCGATGAAATGAACTGCATTTACGCGCAATTTGGCGTTACAGCAATCGCGTCCAGGATATAGACCTGCTGCACCGGTTTACGGGTGGTTAGTCCAGGGTTTGTCAGTGGTCGGCACATGGTCTCAAGTGGCTATTTACTTTGATGATCTAGCTGGCCAAAAAAACAGTGCTTACACCTGCGGTGATTGTATCGGCAAACTCGCTCGATGGAAGCCAAGGCCGGAGTAGTGATAGTTGTTTCAATTACGCAGAACCGCTGGAACCTACCCTCGCAGGCAGAATTGGAGCCGGGTACTTCGGGCTTGAGGAAAGTGAAGCTATACCGAATATGAGGCTGTAAAGTCAGTCTCCGGATATCGGCTTACAATGGCCACCAATAAATACTCGTAAATGAACACCAAAAGTGACATCGCGCGGCCACGAATTAGTCGAAATGCCTGAGGCTGCTTCTGTTTCGACAATAAATACAATAATATTTTCATCATCAACGGTGCTCCAGACATTGCGTTGCAATAGAACTGGACCGCGATCTACGGCATGCCTTTCAGCTGGCACCCGGCGGCGTACCGCAGTTACACAAGCCTTCATTGCAGGGCAGCCAATAGGAACAATAACGATCACGCCGCCAACGACGAAATGACCACGGTTTGAAAGCCAGCCGCGCCAACGCCTCCCAGCCAGACGCTGCTAAGCATAATTCCCTGCCACCCGTTCCCGCAGCGGAACAACCTATTAAAAATCTTTTAAAAATGAAGTGTATTTGTCGATATATTTATATACTTTCTATAAAGAGAGTAATAAGAAACTTATAACTCTCTTTATAGATATGAAACAACTGAAGGGAGGACTCAGTGATGCTCATGCGATCCGATCCATTTCGTGATTTGGACAGGTTAACCCAACAAATTTGGGGAACTCAAACTCGACCAGCGGCAATGCCGTTAGATGCTTATCGTAAAGGTGACCATTTTGTCGCTGAATTCGATCTACCCGGCATTGACGAAGAATCTATAGATATAACCGTCGAAAAAAATGTGCTCAATGTGCATGCGGAAAGGCCGCGCACGGAAACCGAAAATGACAACATCGAAATAATCTCAAGTGAACGTGCCTATGGATCCTTCTCCAGACAGCTGTTTTTGGGCGAAGCACTCGATTGTGATCATATCGAAGCTGAATATGCAAATGGGGTTCTAAGGCTGCGAATCCCAATCGCAGAAACTGCCAAACCCCGAAAGGTTCAAGTAATAAGTAATGGCGCCAAGAAGAAGCCGGCCGCCATTAGCGCATAATAGGTTCAAACGGGATCGGTAGAGGCC
>JABEUP010000133.1 GCA_013044365.1 Acidimicrobiaceae bacterium | reverse complement strand
TCCCCTTCCGAAGCCATAACCCGGCTGCATCCCCTGGAGTGGAGGAACGCTGATATAGGTCCAGGTCTTCCCGCCATTTGAGGAAAGTCTCAACAGGTATTGCGATTCCGATTCCACAAATAACTCTTGACCATTGGGCAAAGCCGCTAGTTGGGACTGGGAACAGGTCCTGACAATTTGAGGCCAACCAGGTTGAATCCAGCTTTGGCCATTGTCAGTGCTAAATAGTAACGCCTGGTTCGAACCGAAAGCTCCAGCACAGTTGCCATCGGTAAAAAGACCAAATGTGACACAAGGTCCAGTTATGGGACAGGATAGATTTTGAACACTCCAGTTGCTCCCCCCGTCGCTGGTGGCCTCTACCAGTGGAGTGGCATATATCGAAAGAGCCATCGGCGCTGAATAATCCCGGCGATAGAGCACCTCCAGTGAATCCCCCTGGTAGCGGAAACCTCCAAAACCATCCATGCTGGCGCCTTCGGGAACGGGCACCGGTTGCCAAGTTGCACCTCCATTTTTTGTCATGAGAGCAACCTCTGCCACAGGAGGTGCATACTTTTGCGGTGCTGCGCTAAAGGCAGCCACCACAACTTTTGGCGTAACTCCAGCACCGTTGGAGGCAACTGCCATACAGTTTGCAGGAGACCCCGGAGTCCCAGTTAGTCCAAAACCTAATTGCTTGAGTAACGCACCTACTGGAGCAGTTGAAATATTTTTGGTTCCACTTGGGCCAACTATGCCGATCGTTCCTCGGCTGCACCAGTCGATTTGTCCCGGATTGGTGGGATCGCTGGAAATCGGCGACAGACCCCCTGGCACTAGTGCCGTAGGGTTCAGTTTGCCTAGGCTGGCAAAAGTCGGAGGCGGTTGAACTTTGAGTTGGGCATGGCCGAAATACAGATTGGTTATCGAACCCTTTGGATTCGACTTCGTCTCTATCTTCACCTCTGACCCCTTTGGAGCCCCGGGATTCACGTTTAGCTGGAATACGAAGGGGTGATCCGACCCAATTACAGACAATAGGGGCGCATAGCCGGTTACCTTTATGACATCGCCAGGGAATGCCACACCGGGACTTGTAGAAAGAAAAGCGCAATTTGGAAGAGTTCGACACCAGGGCGTTGATCCTTTAGGCACTGATAAATGGAATGAGGCAGAGCCTTCTGAACCACCTAGGCCACATCCCTTGATGACTCCCAGACACTGAATGGAAATAGGATAATCCCCTGAAATTAGCGGACTTATTTTTACGGGATCGGCGCTAATCCACGGTGCTCCCGGGACTACCATGCTGGTCTCGAATGTAGTTGGATTCATCCACTTCAAATTGACTCCGGAGTACTGGAGTCCTTTTCTGCAACTATCCCAGCACAGGTTCCCGTGGGTAAGCTCGCGAGCAAGAGGCGCAGATAGTATTCCGGTTACAACCACCCTGGTGCCAGGTTCTCCCGAGCTGGGCGAGACGCTCAACTTCACTTGAGGACCAACTGCGCTTCCGGTAGGGATCTTCAAACCTTTTGCAGCTGCTGCCTGGCCCTTGAATGTTGGCATTTGGTTTAGCACGACGGAGTACAAGCCGCCAGACACTGCGCCAACGCGCAAGCACGACGAAATGGCCCCAGCCATGGACTGTGATGTTCCATAATTTCCGAAGTCACCCTTGGAACACCCTGCTCCCGCAAAAGAGGTGTGTTGGGCTATGGGCAGCGTCGTAGTGGCCGCGTTTAGCTTCGCTGTGGGTGTTGTCTGCCCGCATGCGCCAAGAATCATGGCTAAAACCAGCGCTGCTGCTCCTGGCAGAGACCTATAGCGGAGGGACGATTTCACGACACGACTTTATACCTTCATTACATTGTGCGCCACGAATTGAGTCCTCCGGGGCCATGGCGATATTTGATCGAGCCAGTGATTTACGTCAGCTCCCTTGATTCAGCGCAGGCGTGAAATCTACACCATAGGGCATTTGCGTTGCTCAGGTCACCGCAGCTCTTCTGGCATGCTCTCACGGGAAAAGGCCAACAGAATGGGACATGGGTGGTAGTTAGCAGGCGGGTGAGTTTTGGTTTGGTTCTTCTATGCGAAGACCAAACTGGGACGGTGGGTGCGACTATTATTGCCGACCAACTATCTGATGATTTTAGCTTTGCAGGCCCAAGATGCATCTTAGTTAGAGGCAAACGCAGAGCAAGCTTGATACGGGAACGTTATTATATATTCGATTTTGAGGTCATGGGAAGCCGGTGCCATTTAGGCCAATTGACTATGGCGTCTAACTGCCTAAACCTAATTAACCAAAGTCAATTTAGAAGACAATGAGACTTAAGCCAAGAAGACTTTTCAATGTTGTGCTAATCGGCGTTATGCCGCTCGTTCTCTCTGGATGTGGAGTAAAAGCCGGCCATCTCAGTAGCTCGAGTCACACGACTTTAGCTGCGACGCACAATGACTCGCTCAAGATTGCCCCGGAGGCTGCTTCAACCTTGGGTATCCCTAGGGCTTATGATTTCATATCCCAGGAACAGGGTTGGGCTATTGCAGGAGGGCTGCCCGGTGCCGTCGGATATATTGCCTATAGCAATAATGGTGGCCGTAGTTGGCTTGAGTATGGATTTCCCGGCGTCACATTTGTGGTCATAAATACCTCAACTTCACTGGAACTAAAAGCAGTAGGAAGCAGAAACAATTCACTCGTGGTGGTATCTACGGTCAACGGCGGAGGCACATGGCAAATCACAGTCGATCCAAATCCCCCTATCCATGTTCCTTATCTTAAAAAAGCGATCCCTTTTAATAACGGTTGGCTGATTCTTGGATCGTCGGGCAAACTCTGGCAATTCGGCAGGAATGGATGGACGAACATTCCAACCCCACAAAATGTCCCCGTTAAAAAGGTGACGGTGCACAACTCGAAAATCTACGCCATTCTAAGTACTAATCGTTTCGTTTCTACTTCTGACGCAGCCAGAACCTGGCGTTTAGTGCTCAATACCCACAATTCCCAAATGATTGTGTCCGAAACAACTCAAGGTGCAAAGGAATGGGTGCTCGAGCAAAAAGTAGAGGGCAACAAGACAACTAACACACTTCTCTTAAGCGTTAACCGGGGAAGCACATTTTCGCAAATTTATGCAACTTCTTTGCCGAGCGCTCTCTCATGGAATCAAATAAAAATGGTGAGCTCCTCCGATGGCTGGGCCTTTGGAGGGTCTTGCGACAGTGTTGTTGGTGACTGTGCGAAGACGCTCTATCGTACTTCAGATGGCGGTAAGAGCTGGCAGCCCGTAACCTTGCCTTCGGTAAGCTATCGCTATCCCAGCCCGAACGTGCGCCCAGCACAGTTGACGGGATTTCGCCCTGCAGGCTTTTTTGCACCTGCAGGCGCAATGTTGTCCATAGGCTACTTACCACCCGAGCTTTCGACCCCGGTATTGTTTTATACGCCAGACCAGGGACATCATTGGCAACAAATTTCATAGGAGGAACTGCCACCGGTTTTTAGCCTTCGGCTGGCCCAAAGCCGCTGTCCGCCGCTGCTGATCCAATGTGCTGGGTCTTTCCATCGGTGAAGTCGTGTCGAGGATTGAGGCTTGGTTTTTCCAGGAAGACTCGTGTGAAGTTCTACGGAGTCGCCTTCAGACCCATACTTACACAACTTTGCTGTTGGAATGAATGGCACGGCGGAACCACGCTTGAGAAATGCAGCCCTCCGTCACGAGTCAAAAGTAAGGAATCGGACCTGGTGATAGCCCAGCCGCTACCGAGGGTAGAAAACTGAAGTGGGCCAGAAGCACCCTGATTGCCCACGGACCCAATCACAGCCGAAGCTGGACTCGTTCTGAGCGAAGTCCAGCTTTGTCCTCCATCGGTAGTACGATACAGCGTTCCGCCTGACCAGTAGACAATAGTGGTGGAGCTGAGTACAGAAAACGGTTCTGCTCCAACAGAAACACATGTTTGACAAATAGGGCCAAGCACTCCAGGAGTCACTGTCGGCTGCGCCTGAAACGGGGCAGTAAGCGGCTTCCAGGTCTTGCCGTCGTTGTTGGTTATTTCCACGAGAGCGTTACCAGATGCGGG
>JABEUP010000132.1 GCA_013044365.1 Acidimicrobiaceae bacterium | reverse complement strand
CTCATGAAGGTCTTAATGTCTATGGGTTACGCTCGTCTTCAAAGGCATGGCTTTCCAAAGTATTGATCAGGCTAGGGCCGTCGGCCAATATCGTATTTCCGGCAAGATATATGGGTCTGAAGTCTGAAGCCGGGAAAATCCTCTCTGATTTATATAACTAAATTTTGACTAGACATAGATGAGTTTGGAATAGTGGGATGAGACCCCTTAGCGTGCACTGTTGTTGTCTGGTGGTTTTCCATGTCTGGTCTTTTCGTAACCTCGGTCGGTGCTGAGCGCCTTTCCTATTATTTTACTGACCTAGCCAGCGGTCGGGAAGATTGCAGGGAGCAACTGGATCCGGGGGAGGTACAGTTTTTCGGCACCTGGTCTGACGTGCCACCGGGATATGAGCAGCTTGAAAGCGTATTTGGAGAGCTTAAGCAACTCCGCAGAGATCAACGGTTTTTGCGACCGATTGGAAATGTCGGATACGATATTTGTTTCGTTGCTCCAAAACAGGTCTCGATTCTTCAGGCACTTTTGCCAATGGAAGTCTCAACCGAGCTGTTGGCGGCGCATCGAACGGCAGTCGCAGAGATGGTGGGGCTCATTGAGCCCAAATTGAACTGGAAAAGTAACGGGAGGCTTTCGGCGGTGGGCTTTATCCATCGCACATCGCGGTTGCTGGATCCCCATCTTCATACCCACCTCATAGTAGCGAACCGGATTGAAGCAGCACCGGGCGTTCTTAGGGCACTGAATTCCGACGAGTTATATGCTCGAGTGGGTGATTGGTCAGTAGCTTTCAGACACTCTTTGGCCAGAGAAATTTACTTTAGGCTTGGAATAGTGATGATTGACAGAGATCTGTCGGCGGGTAGCAGCGGTCCGACTGAGATCCCAGGGTTCCCAAAGAATTTATCGGGTCTTTTTTCTAAGCGGTCCGTGCAGGTCAAGGAGCTTGTCGATGATTGGGGGACGACAACGCCGGGTGCTTCCAGGGCTGCTGCGTTGATAACCCGATCGGAGAAAGTTTCCTTGGATTCCCAGTCACTGATTAATCGCTGGGTGGACGAACTCCAGGTTGCGGGCGTTTCTTTAAGCACCCTCACCGCACTGGTACCCAAGACAAGACACCATCTGAGAGGGAGGAAAAATCTTGAGAGCAACTCCCGGTTGGTCATCGACAAGGAGAGTTTTATCCGCAGGCTGGATTTACCAGAGCGTGGTCAAGGCTGGTTGAAACTGGTTAGCTTTGAAGAGAAAATTTATCAACGCATGGAAGTTTTTTCCTTAGGAAGAATAGTCGAAGTCCTGGCAAATGGTAAAGAGGTGAAGAATGGTCATTCCCCGGAATTATCGAACGTTGAATCCCTTGCTGATCCAGTTGAGCTAGTGCTTTTTGGAAGAATAGACGCAGATAAGGTCGTCCAGCTGGCCTCAAAATACAGGCATCAAAATCTGGTTATCGCATTTGGCGCAAGCTCGTTTGAGAGCTGTGATTTCCTGCACCGCCTCAGAGTAACTCAAGCTCTGGATATGTTTGACCATTCAAGCTCACTAGTTCCGGAAGGATCCGGCTATTCATTGGCATCCCATGTACCGATGCTGAAATCGATGATTAGGTCTTTTGCCAACAGCCACGATGATTTAGAAACTGATGCTCTGCAGTCCCATCTGATTTTTCCTACCAAACACGATAGAGATCTGGCGAGAGCTGAACTTACAGTTAAGCTCGGTAGAAAGATGGCTGCATGCGGATATTACAATTCTGAGCGCGTGTGGATTCACTATTTGCCAAAAGGTCGGACACTTGGCGAAGACCATCTGGGTGAGATTGATATTGATCATCAAGCTCTCAGGTACCACTCTGAGTCAAATGCCAAAGTCGTACCGTTATCAGAGGTGAATCTGAAAACTATGGTCTCTCCGCTGTTGATTATGAGCAACAGCGATGCGAAGAGAGCATTTGCAAAACAAGGTCAACTAAGCTTGGCTCTTGGCGAGTTCGCAGTTCTTGATCCGCGGTCGGACTCGGCAGAGATTTATGCACACAGGGCGAGGCAACTCTCGCATGGTGGTATAAAACGTTACGTGTCTCGCGACATCCAGGAATTGCGTTCAGAACCCGATCTTATGCCAACTTTAGTTAACGACGAATTGTGGCGTGTGTTTTAGCAGGCCAAAGGTGATTGTTTTACTCAGAACTGGTTGAGCCGGCGATTAATTGACCTGGTGGTTTTAGGTGCCGGTATAGATTTGCCATAAATGCCGTTGAGTTCGGGGGCGGTAGTGCTACGTTATCTGAAAGAGCTACTGATGATCCGACAAGAGGTCCAGTACTTGTTTTAGGTTACTAGGGGGTCCTGATGAAGGTAGCAATGAACGTGGGAGACTTTCTGGATCGAGCGGCACTGGTATTCCCAGACAGGCTTGCTTTGGTCGATGAGGAAAGCGCACCTGGAAATTTAGGCCGAATCACTTATGCAGAGCTGAACCGGCGGGCAAGGGGGATGGCGAAGACGTTAGAGGACCTAGGGGTAGCTCCAGGCGATCGTGTCGCTCTAATATCGCCGAACTCCGGGAAATTTCTCGTTTCCTACTATGGAGTCAGCGGATATGGTCGGATACTGGTCCCCATAAATTACCGCCTCAGCGAAGATGAGCTGACCTACATAGTAGGACACTCAGGTTCTAGTGTTCTTATGGTGGATCCGGAATATGACGAGATCACAAAACACATTAAAGTCAAGCATCGGTTTGTCCTTGATAACGCGAACGATAAGGAATTGTTTGCTCCGCTATCTGATTCTTCCCCTGGCCCGCAGATTTGGGAGGGTGACGAGGATTTCACTTGCTCGATCAATTACACCTCCGGAACCACTGCAAGGCCGAAGGGTGTTCAGATGACTCACCGCAACGCATGGATTAATGCGGTTATCTTTGGCTGGCACACCACTGTCACCGACAGAGATGTACTTTTACACACCCTTCCCATGTTCCATTGCAACGGTTGGGGTATGCCCTATGCGGTGACTGCTATGGGTGGAACCCATGTCATTCAAAGAAAAATTGACGGGGAAAATATCCTTTATAAAATCGAAAACGAGGGCGTGAATTTGCTTTGCGGCGCTCCGGCAGTCTGGGCATCTGTGCTTGATGCAGCCACCAAGAGGGCTGAAGATGGCCGCGAGGTGCCGGGAAGGGACTTAGTTAGAGTGGTTGCAGCGGGTGCTCCGCCACCCTCGAGGACAATTGAGCGTATCGAAGATGAGCTGGGCTGGGAATTTATTCAGCTCTATGGACTGACTGAAACTTCGCCACTTTTGACAATCAACCGGGCTGTACGGGAGTGGGATGGTATCGACCGGGTGGAGAAGTCAAGACGGCTCAGCTGGGCAGGGGTCCCCGCAGTTGGTATGAAGGTTTGTTGTGATGGCGAAGGTGAAGTCATTGCAAAAGGGAACCACATTTTTGCCGGATATTGGGAAAATCCGGAAGCTTCAAACGAGGCATTAGCGGGTGGATGGTTCCACACTGGTGATGGTGGCCATATGGACGGTTCTTACATTGTCATCTCTGACCGTAAGAAGGACGTGATTATATCAGGCGGTGAAAATGTGTCTTCGGTTGAAGTCGAGGACATACTCTACCAGCACCCTGCGGTGGCAGAGGTGGCGGTTATCGGAGTTCCTGATGAGAAATGGGGGGAGACTGTCAAAGCGCTTGTGGTCCTGCGCCCGAATTCCCAAGTGACCGAAGAGGAGTTGCGGATATTTTGTAAAGCTAAGTTAGCTGGCTTTAAATGCCCAACTACCATCGAGTTTAGAGATGCTCTTGCTAGGACTGCGACTGGAAAATTGCAGAAGTTCAAGCTGCGCGAACCATACTGGCAGGGAATGGAGCGCAAAATTAACTAGCGGTCCTGATACTGTTGCAGGTTCACCCAGAACTAGATTTTTGGAATCAGTTTGAACACCTCTGCAAGCTGCCCATCACTGGTTAGAGAATTTTCAGTCAGTCTGGCACGGAGCCGCTGAATAAAAGCTTCCATTTGAGACTCGTCATCTAACTGGTTGACACCCATTGTGGATTCATACTGGCTGGCATGCGCTTTTAGCGCCCGGAGCTTGATCTGAAAAAATTCCTCCTCGATTACTTCTTGGTGGTCAGGTTGATCTGCTTCCCAGAGGAGCATCTTCGCTGGACGGTGCGGCTGTCCCAGATGTGGAAAGAACAATGGATCTCTTGCCGCGACGACACCATCGGTGGCTAGGAATCCGGCATGTCTGTGGTCTGGATGCAGCCGGTATCTTTTCCACGGATCATGTGCTAACACGATTTCCGGTTTTAGTCTTCTTATCGCCTCAACCACTTGCGGGCGTTGTTCCAGGCCTGATTGGAGTTCGCCATCTTTCCATGCCAAAAACGTAACGGGTGCGGTTCCACCCAATGCGCGTGCCGCCAAAGTCTGTTCCTGTTGGCGTCTGGCTGCGAGAGCGATTCCATCAACGTTAGGGTCCCAAGTTCCCTTCGAGCCATCCGTACAAACCAAATGGTAGATGTTGCAACCTTTTGAAGCCCATTTAGCGAGCGTTCCGCCACACCCGAATTCGATGTCATCGGGATGAGCTCCGATTGCAAGCGCGCTACTTGGAACCTCGAGATTTTGGCTTGGAGATACCCCATCGCTCATCAAATAAGTTGACATTCGTGTCTCCTATGCATTGACCTGGTAAATCTTTGAAAAGGCACCTTTCCTATTTATGCTATCCCGAACTCTTTTGTCTAAGTGATCAATTGGAACCTGGAAAACCGGACTGGGAGTTTCTGAGTAATTCTTCGTAGTCCTCGGGGGTGTCTATATCGAAGGAGAGCTGATGCTCTTCAATAACGGTGATTTTGAGTTTGATCTGTTCAGCTGCATGCAGGTGTTTTTCAAACGACATCGGTCCGTATGAAAATTCAAATTGATCTCTGGTTGGCAGTGACATGACGTTAGTCCCATCGTGTTGCCGATCGGGGACTATCGTGAACTCGTCTTGTCTAAAGACGGTCGTGAGATCTTGTGCGAGCGGCAGGTCTCCGTGGGCGACAGTCACATGGCAGACTCCATGGTCCCGTAAGAGATCAAAGGCCTGCCGTACCGCAGGATTCAGACCAATCCCCTGATCCTCTAGTACAAAAGCACCTTTCGCGATTGCGAATGCTCTCACCAACGGGTCGGCTGTAATGATAACAGTTGGTAATTCTCCCGCGGCCGCCAGTACATTTGATGCACATTCCATTATGAAGTCGCTCCGATGGCTGGGATCGAGTACTTTTGCAAGTCGGGTCTTGGAATTGGAAAATGACCTGATGGGAATCAACATTACGTGCTGGCCTGATAATTGTCGGAGATCAATTCGGTTTATGCTCATTATCTTAAGTGTAGGCATGAAAGAATGTGTCAGCATTTGATCAAGGGTTAGCGGAGGGTGGATTTGGATCAAGAGGAAGGCAATCAAGCGCTGCCTACGTCTTTGCCTATCCGGCTTCTCGAGATGTTGAGAGAGCGCGACATATCTGACGAGGAGATAACCACAGCGCTGGCGAATGACGCACTTCACCTGTTGGCGGTTGACCAGATGCTGGGACCGCCGAGAAAACGACTTTCCATAAGAGATGTGTCTGAGGAAACGGGAGTCGATCAGGCATCGATACGTCGATTATGGCGCGCGCTAGGCTTTGCGGATGTGGCAGACGAGGAGAAGACGTTCTCCTCGATAGACGTGCAGGCGATTACGTCTCTATCGAGTCTTATGCGGACCAGCACCACCGATTTTGATGTGGCGATCCAACTGTCACGGGTGATAGGGTCGTCGATGGCTCGAATTGCAGCGGCGGAAATTGTTGCGTCGAATAGTTTAAAAGGTGTCGGCCTGGGCTCGAAAGACTTCACCACAGTTGATTTGGCGGATAGATTCACCCAATATTCGGCATCAGTTCTTCCGGCGGTGCCGGAACTTCTGATTTATGCATGGATACGCCACTTCCATGCTGCCGGAAGGCGTGCCATGGTTGCACTCGACAATGGGGTTCGCGATGTATCGGAACGCATCCTTGCCATCGGATTTATTGATCTGGTGGGATTCACAGTTCTGTCTCAACAGCTGACTACCCAGGAGTTGGGCGCTGTAGTCTCTCGTTTTGAAGAGCTGTCAGCCGATGCAGTCAGCAGACGTGGCGGTCGGGTTGTCAAGATGATCGGTGACGAGGTGATGTATGTGACCGAGGGTCCCGAGGAGGCGGTAGAGATTGGATTGGAACTCAAGCAGGAGTATGCCAAGGATAAGTTGCTTTCCGAAGTAAGAGGAGGAGTTGCCTATGGCTCTGTTCTTGCGAGAGAGGGTGACTTCTATGGTCCGGTGGTAAATCTCGCCTCCCGTATAGTGAGTATCGCCAATCCAGGATCCATACTCGTATCGGATGGGATACAGAAGGCTCTTTCTGGAAAGAGCAAACACCGTCTAGTCCCACTAAGGCCACGATATTTAAAGGATTTGGGGTCGGTTCAGCTTTGGGTGGTCAACCCAAGCGATTAAGGCACTCTGCCTTACCTTTTTTCCCAAATACCTGTTTCTACCGGCGTATGCTGTGATTGGTATGAGAGACTTACTCCCTTCGCTAGCCGCGCAACTCTACATTGAACGTCAGATTGTGTTGGGTAACTCTCGTTTCGTTATTGGGGTGGATGAAGTTGGGCGTGGTTCCTGGGCTGGCCCGCTGTGTGTTGGTGTCGTGCTGTATGATCTTGACTTGCTCATCTAGTTCATTTCTGAGCCAACTGCTGACATCGGTACCGACGAATCTTCTAAAGCGATGCGATCGAAGTACCTGCGGGTAAACGATTCCAAGTTGCTTTCCCCAAAGCTTAGGTTAACACTTGATCAGCCAATAAAGGAACTGGCCCGCGGATATGGCTTGGGTTTTGTCGAACCAGCGGAACTTGACGCGATTGGAATGTCCAAAGGCTTGACGTTGGGACTAGAAAGAGCCCTGGTTCCAATTCGGGACTTTGTAGATTCTTCAGTTTTGCTTTTGGATGGAAAAGTTAACTTTTCCAGATATCTTCAAGTAAAGACCTTTGTAAAAGGTGATTGCCAGAGTTTCGCCATTGCCAGTGCCTCTATAATTGCTAAGGTGGCGCGGGATGAGTTGATGGCCCGTGAATCAGAGAATTATCCTTGGTATGTGTTCGAAAAGAACAAAGGATATCCATCTCCCATGCACGTGAGTGCACTCCACGCTGTTGGACCAAGTCAAATCCATCGCAGGTCATGGTCATTTATGGCGGATCTTCCATGG
>JABEUP010000131.1 GCA_013044365.1 Acidimicrobiaceae bacterium | reverse complement strand
CCTCAAAAAAACCAGACTTCCGGGCTGATGATTGGTCAGCCACCATTTCCACTGGTTCCCAAAGAAACCCTCCCAATCGGTGATTCTGCTGGCATCTACGAAGACGAGCGTGGCGGTTACGGTTTCGGCCGTGGTAATTTCCGTGCGACGTATAGCTCTCAGGCGGTGAACATCCCTGCATGCGCCGCCAAGGTAGTCAATGGTGTACCTGACATCCGGATCGACCCGCTATCTGGCCCTCGACGCACCCGTGTACTTGTTGCATTGTGTGAACAACCTACATTCGCAAGAACCTGCTACCCGGAGACCAATTTGGTCATGCGATTCTCGGTCAAAGATCGACCTGGCATCTCTTGAACTTTATCCCCCATGTCAGGTGCCCTGGACTCACCCTGACTGCGCCACTCAGTTATTTCATTTAAGCGATCTCGCACAAGCTGAGAAAGTTTCATCTCCCACATCCTGTTATCCCAATGTCTTCCACTTCTACATGGATAGTTAGGCCGGAAAATCCGTCGAATCAGCATGTTTTGGGAACTAAGCGGTAATAAATCGGGAACGTATCGGGAATTGAGTGGTAATCGAACGGGAATTATTCGGGAATGATGAGGGAACTAAGCGGTAATAAATCGGGAACGTATCGGGAATGAAAAAACGGGAGCCGCTGGCACCATTGCTTTCTTTGAGTTGCAAGGCAGCCTCGGTCTGTACGAACGGGCTAATCTAGCCAACGATCCCGCCACTTCACCTGATGCACCGAGTTCTACAAAATTTAGTCTCGGCTATATGGTAACAACAAAAGAAGATGTGGACATACTCCACTACCGAGCGGAGGCTGCTGGCGCTACTTTCACAGAATCAGTGCATGAACGGTCGTGAGGTACCCCCACGAATTTATAGAACAAACAGATCATTGATTGGCTAAAGTTCAGTTCGCACTAGTCCCAGCTTCAGTGAGTACCAATATCGCCAGGTTCCACTAAAAGCAAAACTAGGATCGCCCCAAGAAGAAATGCAGTGCCAGCAATCAACATCCCGACATTGAGACCTTGGATGAGACTGGAGCCATGAGCGATAATAAAGGTTCCAAGCAAAGCTACCCCAATTACTCCTCCGACTTGTCTAGCTGAATTTAGAACTCCAGATGCAATGCCTTCATGTCCAGCTGGAGCAGCTTGCATAATAGCGGCAGTAGCTGCTGGCATGGTGAAGGACATTCCAAATCCGACCGCAACGAGGGGTACGACTAGAAGACCATAACTGCTATGCACACCTGCTGACATCAGACCGAACAGTCCAATACCGCCCACAATGAGACCAAACAGCATGGGAAATCGTGGACCAGTGTGAACCATCACACGTCCGGAAAGCGTCGAGCCGATGACAGCCATTCCCATCTGTGGCAAAAGAGCAACCCCTGCAGCTAGCGGGGTGAGTCCTCTGAGCTGTTGGAGGTAGATGCTCATAACGAATAACTCGCCATAAAAGGCAAAGTTTATCAGTACCCCTATGACCGTTACGGTAGAGAAGTTGGCTGAAGAAAATAGTCCAAGCGGGAGCATAGGAAAACGTGCCTGGTTCTCAGTCGCGATGAAGATAGCTCCTGCGACCACAAATAGGGCAAATCCTACAATGACTACAGGTGAGGCCCAACCCATAGGACCAGCCTCAATTAGGGCGACAGTAATCCCGGAAAGACACAAGATTCCCGATATTTGCCCGGCCAGGTCGATCCCGTTGCGATAGCGTTGTGCAGACGACAAAAAATGGCTGGCTAGAACGACTCCAATCACCCCAATCGGCACATTTATAAAAAAGATCGATTGCCAACCGAGACTGCTTACCAAGGCCCCACCGACAACTGGACCGGCACCTGCTGCAATACCAGCTACTCCACCCCAGATGCCGAAAGCTCGGACTCGCACTGCCCGGTCGGTGTAGCTCGTTTGCAACAATGAAAGTGATGTGGGAACTGCAAGTGCAGCCCCTAAACCTTGAAAACATCGTGCGAGAATCAGCATCGCGGTCGATTGTGCCAAACCGCATGCAAGAGAAGATAAAGTAAACAAGCCAATACCAGCGAGAAAGACCCCTTTGGCTCCCCGACGATCACCAAGCGCACCAGCCGAAAGCAATAAGGCGGCGAACACCAAGCTGTAAGAACCGACAATCCACTGAAGGCTGGTCGTGGTTGAGTGAAGACTTCGCATTATCGCCGGAAGTGCTACATTGACTACAGTAGCATCCAGGATCACCATAAAGTACCCGAAAGAAATTGCCACCAGGGGCCATGGTGAAGACTTTCCGCTCTCATTCATGACGCTCACTCTAACGTAAGAACACTTCAGCCAAAACCAAAGTGTTCTTTGAGTAAACTTTCTAGATATGGAAGGAGATGCTGACATAGCTGCGGTTGCCGCCTTGATGGGAGAACCATCGAGGGCAGCAGTTCTAATGGCATTGATTGGCGGACGTGCTTTGGCTGCGAGTACTTTGGCTGTAGAAGCTGGGGTGGCGCCCTCTACTCTTTCTAGTCATCTGGCCCGTTTGGTAGATGGTGGTTTAATCTCCGTTGAGCCTTCTGGACGGCATCGCTATTTTCGATTGGCAAATCCCGAAGTGGCACAAGCAGTAGAAGCTTTGGCCAGGGTTGCCCCATCTCGTCAAGTACGTTCCTTACGCCAAGCCACCCATGCAAGCGCAATTCGGCGAGCGCGGAGCTGTTATGACCATTTGGCAGGTCGCCTCGGTGTTGCAATTTGCGACGCTCTTCTCTGTAAGGAAATTGTCAAAGCACAAGCCAAACCTGAGATGGCTGCAGATCCAGTAGTTGGGGCTGGACGATTCTATCAATACTTCATCACCGAGTATGGCAAAGAGTGGCTAAAGGATTTTGGAGTGGAGCTAGATCAAACATCACGAAGGCCCAGCGTACTTTACTGCCTTGACTGGAGCGAGCAGCGTCCGCATCTTGGAGGTAGACTGGGTGAGTCCCTACTAAGGCGTTTCATTGCTCTCGGTTGGATTCTTCAGGCGGAACGACGCGTGATACGGCTCACCAAAGACGGTCGAAGCGGACTGAGTCAAGAATTCGGAGTAGATCCAACCATACTCGAGTAGCCAAAACCACTCTCGAGCCCAGGTGTTAGTAGCCAGCGAGCAATTTTTGCAAATCGGACAACACTTTGGACCCAGCCGGAGCACTGAGTCGACTTGGATCACTAGGTCTGCGACCCCAAAGAAATAACAGTCTTGCGGCTGGGTCTCCGACAAGTGAAGGTTCTGAGGCATCTTCTGAAATCAGCATCCGGGTTCCTTGGTTGTCTGCGATTACCATAATGTCAAACGAGCCAGGAGAACCAATTACCGCGTGAAAGGGCGATATTTGCGATTTCGATCCCCGCTGAAGAAGAGGTTTTCCGAGCACGGTGACAGCATGTAACGTGATCTCTGGCTGTGCCAGTAGCTCATTTCCGATGCCATCATCACCAACCAGATCAAAACGGTGAATAGCAAATTCACTTCGCAGATGGGTCACGAAGGTCTTTACCACCATTTGTCTTCCAGTCCACGGAACAACTGCATCGGGTTCACTCATCAGGACTGCATCAAGCGCTTTAGACATTCGCAAAATCGATTTTGGAAGTTCGGAACGCAATAACTGGTCATCCATTTGTCTAAAAGGGGCTTCACGTTGTAACCATTCAGGGGGTCGCCATCAAAACTACCGAAATTGGCTCCTCGGTAGTCGGTAGTGATTTCAGTTGACTCTTTATGGGGTTGTTGAGATTTAGGGTCCAGCCTGTAACTGGGTAGGCATCCAAGGATTACCCTCGAACAACATCGTGAGTACTTCGAGAGCACCTCGTCCTTGTTTCTTTGCCGTTGAAATATAGGAACGGACAGCAGCTAGACGTTCTGCTCCTTCTATGGAACGAAAGCTCCCTGAGATCTTGCGATGAAGTTTGATCATCCGAAAGTCCCTTTCTGCTTGGTTATTGGAGAAGGGAACCTTCAGGTCGCTCCCAAAGCGGCAGATCGATTCCTTATGCTTGGAAAAGGCAACAGCGAGGTTATAGGACTCCCGTTGCAAGCTATTGCGCTTTGCCCCTTTAGCTGGGTCTGGATTTGCT
>JABEUP010000130.1 GCA_013044365.1 Acidimicrobiaceae bacterium | reverse complement strand
GTGAACCTAACGATTCGACCACGAACCTAGAGATGACTCTAAGCTGGGCTTTTCTTGCGCGCTCGGAGGGACTTGAACCCCCAACCTTCTGATCCGTAGATAGATCAAGCTCGCTCCAGCGGGCTCCAGCTGGTTTCAGAATGTCGCATAATGGCTGGTAAATGTAGGTGTCGCAAATATTGCTGCATCAATGCGAATCAAGATGATGCACGATGAAACCGCTTTGTTGGGTTTTTGTTGGGTTCTCCTCAGATCGAATTGAGTAGTTTGCTGGCTTTTATTTAATGCTCCCGTTCAGCCTCGTGAATCTAGCAAAGTGCAAGGTCGATCGGATTCTGCCAAGCTACTGCAACTGATACTTGACTTCAAACGTGCGCTTT
This sequence comes from Acidimicrobiaceae bacterium, assembly GCA_013044365.1. Lineage (GTDB taxonomy): Bacteria > Actinomycetota > Acidimicrobiia > Acidimicrobiales > Acidimicrobiaceae > SCQM01. Next base: position 5,424 of record JABEUP010000130.1, on the reverse strand, counting down.
GGTCCGATAGTCCCTTCAACAAGAGTCTTGTTCTTGGTAGCGTCTGAAAGGCAGAGATACGTCAGATTCTGGAATTCTAGCTGTGCCACGCGTCCGACACCCTAAAACTAGAAGTGTGTTTTAGTGTCTTCTTGTTGCATACGGCCCTGATGGATCGTTATAGGCTGCCAGTCATGACCCTTTCTAGTGATTGTCTAGCCGATGAACTGCCCTGGACGCCGAGTGGAGATAACCTCGTTGTCAAGGGTGACAATTTGGAATTTCTTCGGACGCTGCCAGATGCAAGTTTCCGCCTCATCTATATTGATCCGCCCTTCAATACAGGGAAAGTACAAACACGTCAGACGATGAAAACCACGCGCTCAGCCACTGGCAACCGTGTCGGATTCAAGGGCCAGACGTACCAAACTGTAAAAGGCGTAGCTTTTGGATATAACGACGCATTCGGTGACTATTGGGAGTTTCTGGAACCACGCCTTGAGCAAGCCTGGAGGCTTCTCACTGGAGATGGTACGCTATACTTGCATCTCGACTATCGAGAAGTACACTATGCAAAGGTTCTTCTCGATGCGTTATTTGGTCGTGAGTCGTTTCTGAATGAAATAATTTGGGCCTATGACTATGGAGCTCGTTCGACGAAAAAGTGGCCTGCGAAACATGACAACATACTTGTATATGTTAAGGATCCAAGTCGGTATTATTTCAACAGCACGGAAGTTGACCGAGAACCATATATGGCCCCGGGTCTTGTGACACCTGAGAAGGCCGCTCTGGGCAAGCTTCCGACTGACGTTTGGTGGCACACGATTGTTTCTCCAATGGGAAAGGAGAAGACCGGCTATCCTACGCAGAAGCCTGAAGGCATTTTGCGTAGGATTATCCATGCAAGCAGTGAACCAGGTGACTGGGTCTTGGATTTCTTTGCAGGAAGTGGTACAACTGGAGCAGTTGCACAAAATCTTAATCGTCGATTTGTTATGGTCGATCAAAACCAGGAGGCAATCGACATAATTACTAAACGCCTAGGGAACAACCTTTTAGGTTTCCCTGTCAGTCTCATAGAGTTCCCCGGAATCAGTAAAGGCTAATAATGATTCAGCCAATTTCAGACCCTGATGTGCAGATTCTCGCAACCCTCTCTGCATCTCTTGCTCCAGACTATGTTTCGGATGCAGACGATCCATGGATTGGAAGTCCCTTCGAATGGATTCTCCGGGTTCCTTCCCGTACCAAAGGTGCAGTAGGCGAAGCATTAGTGGCTGGTTGGGCCGCCGCAAAAGGCTTTGATGTTGTGCGATCTCGAAATAGCGATGCAGATCGGATAATAAATGGTCACCGGATTGAGATCAAAATGTCAACTCTTTGGAAAAATGGTGGATTCAAATTTCAGCAGATTCGAGATCAGGAGTATGACTATTGTTTATGTGTAGGTTTGTCACCATTTGATGTTCAAGCCTGGCTACTTTCTAAGGAAGTCTTGAACGAATTTGTGATTGGTCATATGGGTCAGCACACGGGCGCAACGGGAAGGGACACCTCTTGGCTTAGTTTCCAAGCGGATCGCGCATTTGATTGGATGGAACCTTATGGAGATAGGCTTTCAGACGTCGAGCGTTTGCTTTTGACAAACGGACGAGGTAATTTCTTAGTTTCTGAGCTAATCTGAAGTATTGATTTTCTCCTTTCAGCCGTTACAGTTGATCTGATAGTGGGAAGCACTCATGACTCACGAGAAGTCACTGATCGATGAATCGTCGGAAGATCAGTTCTAGCGAAGAATGGCTTTCTCACCGTGGAAATCCAGAGTCAAGAATTCTTAGCGGGCGATTTTTAGGAATTACTTTGGACAAGAAAACCAACAGGGGGCACGGGAACGGGCCGTCTATTCCATCCAGCGGGAACTTGTGACCAAATCAAGAGAATCCGCTCTTGCCGCAGTTCAGATATTCAATAATCCGCTTATTCAGTTTAAGTCCGAAACGTATATCGTTCTGATGACAATCGCATGGACTTACCTTCTGCACGCTTACTACAGGAAAAAGGGAATTGAATATCGGTACTACGATCAGCTCCCAAAACGTCGACGCTATCAACGGATTGGAAAGAAAGCATACAAGCACTGGGAACTTGGACGCTGTCTAGATGAAACTGCGAGCCCAATAGACAGAGACACTGCCAACAACCTTCGCTTCCTCATCGGTCTACGCAATGAAATTGAACACCAAATGACCCTGAGGCTTGACGACTACCTAAGCGCTAGGTACCAGGCTTGTGTTCTAAACTATAATCATTATCTGAAACTGCTTTTCGGACCTGAACTCGGCATCGATAAGAACCTTTCATTTAGTTTGCAGTTCGCAGACCAATCGCCAGAACTCAGTAGGAGGTCGACTAAACACAGGATTCCGGAAAGATTGAATTACTACATCGCCGAATTCGATACTGCGTTGACAAGTGATGAGTATAACAGTGAGCGATACTCGTACCGATTACTTTTCACGAAAAAGCTCACATCGCGAGCTGGACAGGCAGATAAGGTAGTGGAATTCAACGACCCCAACTCCGAGATTGGTCAGACAATTGAGACCGAATATTGGGCGATCAAGGAAGTCGAGCGGCCCAAATATCTTCCCTCTCAGATTGTGGAAGCAATGCATGAAGCAGGGTTCTCCCGCTTCGAAATGCATCATCACACTAATTTGTGGAAGACAACTGATGCTAAAGTGTCGGGCAAGGGTTATGGCCATAAGGTTGGCAATACCTGGTACTGGTATGAACGGTGGAAAAATAAGGTTGAACAATATTGCAACGAAAACGAGTCTATATTCCGATAATTTAGGTGACTCCTATACGTTTCACGTCTGTTGCCTACAATTATTAGATAGGCAAACCATCGTCGCTGAGTTTTTTGGTAAAGTGACTCTCCGTTGTCTTGGAGACCGGTCGAATTCGCTTCAGGCAGCTTCGGCAAAGACGGTCAGAGCGTCTCGGTAGGTTGCGGCATTGCAGGCTAAATTACAGCTGTAACTACATAAAACGAGGCGAAAGTGAAGTGTCACTTAACCTATCTCTACCAATCTGTACAGGGTTTTTGACTCACCCTCCACCTCCGTTTGTGTAATAGTTCTCTCAATGACAACATTGACCAGACTGTCGAACACATCTCTAACTTCGCGACGTAGCTCAATTGGTATTTTTCCTGTTACAATTCCACGATCTTCCGTATCCAGATCGAAAATTCCGCTTTTCCAACGTATGCCGGTCAATCGACCCTGCATGGAAATGCGCTCCGTTGTCAAATGCGTCCTAGCCAATACTTTTTGAAGACGATGGGCCCCAGATGCGCTAAGCCGACATTCACGGGCATACGCACGAAAAGGCGATCTGTCGACGGCAATTATATCGACGTTGCTGGCAGCTAACACACTAGCGAAATCAATCATCCTTTTCAACGGACGATGTCCGCCAAGATCGCTAATCGCTGTAGGCAGATTTTGCGAATCAACATCATTTTCCGCAGCATCGAGCACATCTAATACCTTTTTAATAGCTTCATCGAAAATTGGGACTGCCAGGTCTTCCTCGTTGTCCTCGTTGTCCTCGTTGTCCTCGAAACTGAGTTGAATATCTCGACCTGTCGGACCTGCCATGCCCATCACAAATGAACCAGAATGGGTTCCTACGAGCCTCATATTTGCCTGTTCAAGAATATTTGATTTGAATCTTCTATTAGTTGTCGGATTTCCCGTGACTATCGACTCTCCTACTGCATTGACAGTTGCTTGTAGAGTGGATAGGAGTTTTCCCAAAAAAGCGACGTCAACGGACGAGTTGTGGATCTCACTTCCTGTAAGCGTCATTTCAAACTCAAACATTCCTTCAGCCAGATCTATCCAACGGAGCAAATCAGTTTGCCGAGCAAGAAGTGACTGCATGTTCATCCACTCGGGAGACCACTGTTCGATTGGCTGACTTTCCAAGGACTTTAGGATTTCCAAAAGTGATCTAAGCTCTTGTTTGAGAGTATCAGTTTCGCTCATTACTCGGCTCTCACTTCTACGTAACCTTTTTGACTTCCAGTGCGAGATCTTGACCACCAGTTGTCCCAGTATCCCCTGCAATAGAGGAATTGATCATAAGAAGGGTGGCCCTCTTGATGAGCTACGACCAGATAGCTGTCGCACCCAAATACAATTTTAGAATGGTCCAAGACCGTAAGCTCGAGTACCCTTTGGCGATCAGGGATGGCAAGCGCCTCTAGTTCATGTGCCAAAATGAAAGTAACCACGTCGATATCTTGAGGATTCGACTTTCCCGTTACAAAACTGCCATCGATCCACTCCTGTTCAATGAGAACTAAGGATTGTAACTCCTCTCGTCTTCGACGCCATCCTCCGTAGAGTTTTGCTCTCGTAGCAGACGATGGGAACGTATTGACAAAACGTTGCTCAAATTCGCTGGCTGTAGCTAAATATCTGCCTGGTGGCAACACCCCGCCTTGGTCAAATACAGGAATCAATTTTGGCCTTCACAATATGCTTCCGCGAATGGGTTTGAAACCACATCGTACTGAACAGCTTGCAGAAGCATAGTCCTCAGGCAGCTCACACCCAAGTGTACGACATTCAGAAGCTTATTTCATGTATTTGCCAAAATGCAGAATCGAAGGTTAAAGATGTCACGAATGAACTTGCGACTACCATTGTTATCGTTTGGTATTCTCGCGTATTTTATCCACAGCTAAAAACTGGGATACCATTCCGCTGGTGCATCCAACTTGGGGGGATCCGAGCGCAAAGTTCTGCAGCTCTGAACTCCTTTTATATAGCCCCTGATCATGACTAAATATCATGCCACGTGCAAGCTTTGCGTTCATCATCTCCCCGGTGATCACACGGCGGAAACTTCGTGTCAGGTGCACTCTGTTCGTCGTTCCTGGCCGTTTTGTGCACCTAACCGTTCCGTCCAAGCGGTACGGCTTCACCTGGCTTAGAAGTCATATAGCCCTCCTTCGCGGCTGAACTGCGAGATCTGGACATTAATTCTCTAGTTTGGGCGATCAGTGAACTTGCTCAGATCCATTGAACTTTATTAGGTCATCCTGGTAGTCTGGACCGTTTCCTGCGACTAAGTGGCGACTTTACTAGTTGATTTCGTTCAATTAACTCCATATAACTTTCGAACAGACGCTGCTGTCGCTGACTATCCAAAGATAGATCAAGCCCGCTCCAACAGGCTTCTTCTAGTGTCAGAATATCGCATAATGGCTGGTAGGCAAGGGTGTCACAAATATTACTGCAGCTATGTGAATCAAAATGATGCACGACGAAACCGCTTTGTTGGGTTTTTGTTGGGTTGACCTCTAAGTGAGTCGGAGAAGTTTGCAGAGTATTTCTTGGGAAAGTCTTGCCTACAGACTTGATG
>JABEUP010000016.1 GCA_013044365.1 Acidimicrobiaceae bacterium | reverse complement strand
TTAAGTCTTTGTAAGTTCTGGCGTCAAACTCGTTACTAAATATGTGCTCTTACCTGCGCGCCCGGAGGGACTCGAACCCCCAACCTTCTGATCCGAAGTCAGATGCTCTATCCGTTGAGCTACGAGCGCCAATTTGTATGAGTCAGTCTATTAGTGATTCGACCGTATTCCCAACTCCGGGATCGGGATACCAGGGCCACCTACCCCCGAGACACCATAGGAGCGGTCAACATCCTTTAAAACGCAGTACATGGGAATTATGCTCCGATAGGTACGAACCCGGAGATCCATATCACGTATCTCTGGGCTAGCCAACGCTGGTCACCCGGTCGGTGCAAGGTAACACCGCAAGATGCAGAGCCGCAAGGACAGATCTCTGAGTAACTCCAAGAACCGGTTGCTGGTATCCATCCCGGCTAAGCAGGCCCCCAGCAACCTCATCCACCGGCTCCGAAGAGTCAGGCCCGATGGCGGTGGTGTCGTGATGGAAGCCATGGCATGCAACTCCAACCGAGCGGATGGGCCAGAAGCCCCGTCGTCTGTAAGGGCAGGGAGGTTCGCTCCCTATTCGACCGTTACCGTCTTAGCCAGATTCCTTGGACGATCCACATCATTACCTAGAGCAACCGCCAGGTGATAAGCAAATAATTGAAGAGGGATTACATCCAGAACAGGTGCAAGCAGAGGATGAGTTTTGGGAACCTCAAAAATTACATCTCCCAGAACCTCTGATTCCGAATCCCCTTGATTGGCTATTAGAACGATCTTGGCCCCCCTTACCCTGACTTCCTCCACATTCGATATTGTCTTTTCCCACAACCGAGTCCGAGTCACGATTCCAAATACCACAGCATCTGAATCGATCATGGCAATTGGTCCGTGTTTCAACTCTCCTGCCGGGTATCCCTCCGCAGGCAGATAACTGATCTCCTTGAGCTTCAACGCACCTTCCAAAGCTACCGGATAACCAACCTGTCGGCCGATGAAGTAAAACCTCTTTATACCCACCATCGATTGTGCGACTTCCTCGATTGATGCGTCGCTGGCTAGAACCTCTTCAATTTTTTGGGGCAGCTTGATCATCTCAGAGTAGACATCTGCGATTTCAGAGGGATAAATACTATGACGCACCTGCGCCAAATACAGGGCGAGGAGAAGCAGCGCCGCTATCTGAGAGGTATGTGTTTTGGTTGCCGCTACACCGATCTCAGGACCTGCCCGGGTGTAAAGGACAGCATCGGCAGCCCGTGCCATCGATGACCCCATGACGTTCGACACAACCAACGTCTTTGCACTGAGCATTGAGGCTTCGTTCATGGCTGCCATAGTGTCAAGAGTCTCACCAGACTGGCTGACTCCAATAACCAAGGTCTGCGGATCGAGAACCGGATCCCTATATCTGAACTCAGACGAAATATCTAACTCCACTGGAATTCTGGTCCAGTGCTCTATGGCGAATTTAGCCACCATTCCTGCATGAAAAGAAGTCCCACATCCAACGATGAAAACCTTATTGATATTTCGAAGCTCCTCAGGGTTAAGGCGCATTTCGTCTAAAACAATTTCACCCTCAGAATTCAGTCTTCCGAGTAGTGTGTCTCTTACAGCAGCTGGCTGCTCAAAGATCTCTTTAGACATAAAGTCCGGGTATCCGCCTTTAACGGCCGCTTCCAAATCCCATTCCACCGCTATTTCCGGCAACTCCAAGGAGTTTCCTGAGAGATCAAAAAGCTTTATATCCCCAGGGGAAACCACAACTACTTGATCATTTCCAATTTGGTAAAACGTATCTGCCTTACCCAAAATTGCCGGGATATCAGACGCCACAAAATTAGCCCCAGAACCAGAACCAGCAATCAGTGGGGCCATCCGTTTGGTTGCAACCAAGATTTTTGGGTCATCTGCATCTAGCGCCACAAACGACATAGCACCGCGTAGACGGGAGATCGACTCGGTTACAGCCTCTTTCAAGGTGGAACCGTGCTTCAGGTAGTCCTCAAGGAGATGCGCGATAACTTCCGTATCGGTCTGAGAGCTGAAAACGTGTCCAGTCTGCTCCAACTCGCTCTTAAGCTCTCTGAAATTTTCAACTATGCCATTGTGAACAACTCCAATTCGACCGGAACAGTCAAAATGTGGGTGTGCGTTGTCGGTAGTCACTCTCCCATGCGTTGCCCAGCGGGTATGACCCAGACCCGCGATATACCCTTCTGACTTGCCTTTGGCTAGCTCTGCCAATAGTTCCAGCGAAGCCGTTCCGTCAACGGCCCGAATCCTATCCAAGGTCCCATCGGCTCTGGCTACTGCGACACCGGCGGAATCATATCCTCTGTATTCGAGCCTCGCTAATCCTTCTAACAGGTCATTTAGGGTTGCACCTTCGCCGGTGGATCCAATTATTCCGCACATGGGTTCAAGTCTAGGGTTTGCAAAACCAAAAATGCGGCGGCATGGACCTTCAGAAAAAGCCGCTAACTAGCAGATACTTATCGAACTAGCGATGTTGCTCAAGATACCGACGGATTTCAGATACCACTTCGTCCGCCAATTCTCTTGTGGGCGCCTCCGCCATAATCCTTACCTTCGGCTCGGTACCACTCGGTCGAACCAATATCCGACCTGAATCTGCCAAAGTTAGCTCAAGTCTGGCAATAAGGTCTGAAAGCCCGGGTATATTGACAATCCTTTTAGGATCTTCGAATTCTATTGAGACCATCGATTGGGGCATTTTAACCATTGACTGCTTTGCCAACCCTCCGAGGGATTCGCTCCTTCGACTGACTAGTTCGACCAACCTAACCGCGCTCAAAAGGCCGTCGCCAGTAGTTGCCACATCTCTGAAGATAATATGGCCCGACTGTTCTCCCCCGAGAATCAATCCTCTTTCCTCTAGAGATTTGAGTACGTAGCGATCGCCGACCTGAGTTTCGTGCACTTGAATTCCATTTCTGGCCATAGCTTGGCGGAAACCAAGATTTGTCATGACGGTCACCGCCACTGAATCGCGCACCAGTCTGGATCTTGATTTAAGATCTAAGGCAAAGATGGCCATCAACTGGTCACCGTCAACCAAATTCCCTTCTGAATCCACAGCTAGCATTCGATCTGCATCGCCATCAAGAGCCATTCCAAAATCTGCATGCTTATCCAAAACTGTTTTAATTAACAATTCTGGATAAACCGATCCACAGTCCTGATTGATATTTTTCCCGTCGGGAGTCACGCCGATAAACTGGACGTCTAAATTAAGGGCTGAGAACAGACCCGGAGCCACTGACACAGCAGCACCGTTGGAACAGTCAACCACTATCTTTAGCGGTCTTAATCCCGACATATCACAATGAGATAAAAGGTAAGAAGTGTATTCGTCTAGAGCGTTAGGATCCAGAACAATCTCGCCAACCTCAACTGACAACGGTGTAAAAGTGCCTGAAAGAATAAGTGATTGGATTTGCATTTCAAGATCGTCTTCGAGTTTCATGCCGCCGGGAGCGAAGACCTTGATTCCATTGTCCTGGTATGGATTATGTGAAGCTGATATTACAACTCCGACTGCAGCACGCGTTGCTGAGATATAGGCAACACCCGGGGTAGGCATTACCCCGAGATCGACTACCGCCACCCCTGATGAGCTAAGGCCGCTGGCCAAGGCGCTCGATAGCATAGCACCCGACACCCTGGTGTCTCGTCCTATCACTACAGTTTTAGCCTGGAAGACTCCGGCCAAAGCCCGCCCAAAAGCAAGAGCGAACTCCGGAGTCAACTCCTCGTTCGCTCTTCCCCTAACACCGTCTGTACCAAATTCGAGCATTTGAGATTATCTCTTAGAGTACTGTGGAGCCTTCCTTGCCTTCTTCAGACCGTACTTCTTTGATTCCTTCTCCCGTGAGTCTCGAGTAAGAAACCCGGCCCTCTTGAGCACTACACGCAGCTCTGGAGTCAGTTCGATGAGTCCACGGGATATTCCGAGTCGCAGCGCTCCCGCCTGTCCCGAAAGTCCGCCACCGTCAATAGTCGCATCGACATCGTAATTGCCAGCTACATTTGCTACCCGAAGCGGCTCAGTTGCAAGATTCCTTTGCGCCAACGAGGGAAAGTAATCCTCGATTGTTCTCTTGTTGATAGTTATCGCACCAGTTCCTGGTCGAAGGCGAACACGAGCAACCGCCTCCTTGCGCCTTCCTGTTGACTGTGATAATGGCTTAGGCATCTAATCTTCTATCCTTACGAAACTCTGCGGGCATCTGAAATTACATATGGGACGGGTTCCTGGGCAACATGTGGATGCTCGGGCCCAGCGTAAACCTTCAACTTCTTAGCCATAGCCCGCCCCAGGCGGTTATGCGGAAGCATTCCTTTTATTGATTTCTCCACGACATACTCTGGTTTGGTGGCCAACAGGTCTGAATAACTAGTGGTGGTTAATGCGCCAGGGTAGCCTGAGTGCCGGTAGTCGAACTTTCGCTCGGCCTTGTTCGAACTCATTACCACCTTGGCGGCATTGACAACAATGACGTAATCACCAGTGTCAAGATGTGGCACAAAAATAGCCTTGTGCTTGCCCCGCAGCAAAATCGCCGCAACAGTGCTCAAGCGACCCAACACTAGATCCTCAGCATCAATGACATGCCATGTGCGCTTAATATCCGCTGGCTTCGTCGAGTAGGTACGCATTAATTCCTCGCATGAAATCTGGAAACTTCGTCGATAAGGAAACTTCCTCTTCCACCGCCATTATGGCACGGCAGAAATTCGACACGGTATTCAATAATACCGGATTATCTCAAAACACCAGCACCGCTGATGCCTATATTTACACTGAGCTCCACTCTGGAAGTACCCCGTCATCGTAGCCGACTTGCCACAGGACCAAGCCCTGAGCCGGGGCCAGCAACTTCACCGCACCTCGATCCTCGGCAATTAGAGCTGCTGCAACGAATTCCGGACTGCGTTTCAAGGTACCGACCTGGTATAACAGACCCGCTACAGACCTAACCATTTGGTGACAGAATGAGGAAGCTGTGATCCATAGGTCCAATGTGTCAGAAGACGACTCAATCGCAACTTCATCGACACGGCGCATTAGCGACGCACCGTTAGGATCTTTTCGGCAGAAACTTGCAAAATTGTGCTCGCCCACAAGACACCTTGCCGCCTCTTGCATTCGCTCTGAGTCGAGTTTCTCACGGACAAGCCATGTTGTGAAACTCGTAAAAGGATCCGGAGTGGCTCCGAGTGCGAACCGGTAACGATATTGGCGGTAACGGGCAGAAAATCGTGCATCGAATTCGTCGTCGGCTATCCAAGCCGCACGTATTGAGATCCGCGGGTCCAAAAGAGAATTCATCGATTTGACGAATCTGCGCGGCGAAAATTTGTTACCAGCAGCCATTTGAAACGAGATAACCTGCGCTCTTGCATGCACGCCGGCATCCGTTCTACCGGCAACGCTAAGTCGTGGCTTAACTCCAAGACAAATATCGATCGCTCTGAGCAATTCCCCTGCAACAGTAGATAATCCCTCCTGGAATGCAAAACCGGAAAAGCCTGCACCAATGTACGAGACAATCGCACCAATTACGATTACTTCCGAACGCAAAAGATCCGCATCCTGACCTTCTTGGCCAGAGACACGGATCTCAGAGGATTCTTTAAACTCAGTCACACAAGTTCTATAACCGCCATGGCCGCATTATCGCCGTGACGCGTTCCGATCTTTAAAACACGAGTGTAGCCACCCGGGCGACCCTGGTATCGCGGGCCGATCTCATCAAATAATTTGTGTGCCATATCTTTATCTCTAAGAAATGACATCACCAGCCGATGATTGTGCAAGCCACCAGTCTTGGCCTTAGTGATCAACTTTTCCGCAACCGGCCGCAATGCCTTTGCCTTTGCCTCTGTAGTGATGATTGACTCCGCCGCAAACAGCGACGCCGCCAAGTTGGACATGATTGCTTTCTGATGTTGAGCATCACCGCCAAAACGGCGGCCCTTCTTTGGACGTCCCGGCATTCCTAATCCTTACTCTTTAACAGAAGTCCGCGCTCTTGTAATCGTGATGTAACCTCATCAAGCGACTTCTGACCGAAGTTTGTAATTGAAAGTAGATCATCGGCAGTTCTCAGTATCAACTCACCGATGGTGTTGATTTGTGCTCTCTTCAGACAGTTACGAGGCCGTTCGGTGAGATCGAGCTCCTCAATTGGCAGGCTGAGATCTGGAGAAATCTCTTCTTCCTCGATAATCTCGGACAACTCAAGCCCCATTGGGTTCTCGCTCATTTCAGCAATCACGCCAAAGAGCGTCCTCAAAGTATCTCCGGCAGATGCCAAAGATTCGAGCGGAGTTATCGAACCATCACTCTCGATATCTAAAATCAGCATGTCATAATCATTGGACTGCTCAACGCGGGTTGGCTCAATTGTGATCATTACCCTACGGATTGGAGAAAAAATCGAGTCAATCGGAATGACGCCAATAACCGCTGTCGTCTTATTTCTATCGGCAGAACGGTACCCGCGGCCTCGATCTACTGTTGCATCCAAGGCCAAGCGGCCCTTCGCGGAAAGAGTCGCCAGTGCTAGATCCGGGTTGATTATCTCGACGTCTGATGACAGCTGGAAATCGCCCGCTCGGACGACTCCTGGGCCCCTGACGTCAAGTCGAATTATCACGGGCTCGTCGGAGTAACTCCTAAAAACAATATCTTTCAAGTTCAAGATGATGTCTGTTACATCTTCTTTGACACCCGGAAGTGTCGTGAACTCATGCAAGGCTTCATCGAAGCGCACCTGGGTTAGAGCCGCACCTGGAATGGAAGAAAGTAACGCACGCCGAAGGGAGTTTCCAATGGTGTGGCCAAAGCCGGGCTCTAGCGGACCTACTGCAAACTTCTGGCGATTGCCAATCTGTTCTCCCAATTCCTCAACAGATGGTCTCTGGATAAAGAGCAACGTATCTCCTTAGATCGTCTACTTAGAGTAAAGCTCAACAATGAGCTGCTCACGGACGGGAACATCGATGTGCTCGCGCATTGGTGGATTTAGAACTGTCGCCCCAAAACCATCCGCACTGAGCTCCAACCAACCCGGAACCTGTCGATTAATGGTGTCACGGTTGTGAACCACCACAATGTACTCCCTAGCCTTCTCAATGAGGGTAACAACATCGCCCTTACGAACGCGCAATGAAGGAATCGTCACTCGCCGACCATTGACTCTAACAAGGCCATGGCGGACAAATTGACGGGCCTGAGAACGCGAAGATGCCCATCCGGTACGAAATACAACGTTGTCGATACGCAATTCCAGCATTGTGAGCAGGTTCTCACCTGTAATACCGTGTTGCCGGTTAGCCTCTTTGTAGGTATTGACGAATTGCTTCTCCAAGACGCCGTAAATCCTTCTCGCCTTTTGCTTCTCGCGCAACTGCGTCAAATATTCTGAACCCTGACGGCTACGTTCACGTCCATGCACGCCCGGAGGGAACGGACGGGACTCCATTGGACATTTTGAAGAGTCACACTTTGGACCCTTCAAATAAAGCTTCATTTTTTCTCTTCTGCAGAGACGACACACTGGTCCGGTATAACGAGCCACTTGCTTCCTTTCTCGGACTAGACCCTACGGCGCTTCTTGGGACGGCAGCCGTTGTGGGGAACTGGAGTTACATCCTTGATTGACTTAATCTCGATACCAGAGTTAGCGATTGCACGATGTGCAGTGTCTCGACCGGAACCGGGACCCTTTAGCAAAACGTCAACATGACGAACGCCGTGTTCCATTGCCCTCTTCGCACAAGACTCTGCGGCAAGCTGAGCGGCAAATGGCGTTGACTTCCTGGAACCTTTGAAACCCACGTTGCCCGCACTAGCCCACGCGAGAACATTTCCCTCTTGGTCTGTAATAGAAACTATGGTGTTGTTAAAAGATGAGTGGATATGGGCGACACCATACGCAATGTTCTTCCTATCGCGTTTTCTTGGGCGCCGGCCTCCCGGCTTGGTTTTAGCCATTACTTACGTACCTTCTTCTTACCAGCAACGGTTTTCTTAGGACCTTTACGTGTTCTTGCATTGGTGTGAGTTCTTTGGCCCCTAACCGGGAGCCCTTTTCGGTGGCGTAAACCCTGGTAAGACGCTATCTCCATCTTGCGCTTGATATCTTGGGCCACATCTCTTCTCAGGTCGCCTTCTACCTTGAGATTGGTATCGATCCAAGTCCTAAGCTTGAGCACTTCCTCGTCGGTAAGATCCCTAACCCTAGTATTGGGATCCACACCCGTCTCTTCACAAATTTTCTGAGAGGTAGTCAAACCCACTCCAAAGATATAGGTTAGAGCGATCTCTAGCCTCTTTTCCCTTGGAATGTCTACTCCGGCTATACGTGCCATCTATTAACCCTGCCGTTGCTTGTGTCGTGGATTTTCGCATATGACCTGAACGCGCCCATGGCGTCGAATCACCTTGCACTTTTCACAAATTGTCTTGACGCTTGCTCTAACCTTCAACTTTTTCCCCTGATCAATCGGGATTCTCCATTGGAACCTGCTCGGTTCTTGGACCTTATTTATATCTGTAGGTAATTCTTCCTCTAGTGAGATCGTAAGGAGTAAGCTCGATCTGAACTTTATCCCCGGGAAGAATACGGATGCGGTGCATGCGCATTTTGCCGGAGCTGTGTGCAAGCACCTTGTGTCCATTCTCAAGCTCGACACGAAACATAGCATTTGGCAAGGGCTCGACTACCGTCCCTTCCAAAACAATCGCATCTTCCTTGGGCTTGGTCAGCTCATCCTCCTAAAACAACATCCCCTATTGCGGGAATTCTCCGATATACAACAATTCAAACTGCGCGAATTATTCACTAGGTAGTTACAGTGAAGTACCCGACTTGGTCCGGCTCCTAGATCCTGATTTTGCCATGTCGGACAAGGCTCTACCAACGATCCGAGGAAACATTATATTAGTTGGTGCCGGACATTATGCCTGCCATACAATCGCTTTTGAACTCTACCATTCTACAAATTGCTCCACGGTTTGCATACGCCTTATATCGTAAGTACTTCAGGGCCACTTTCCAATATCGCAATTGTGTGTTCAAAATGGGCAGAAAGCGAACCGTCTGCAGTCACCACGCTCCAGCCGTCTTCCAAAGTTACCGTCTCTGAACCTCCGACATTTACCATGGGTTCCACGGCCAATACGTTCCCAACCTTCAATTTAGGTCCGGCATTTCCAGGCCAGTAATTAGGTACGCTAGGTGCCTCATGCATCGAAGTGCCGATTCCGTGACCCACATACTCACGCACTACGCTGAAACCCTCTGCTTCGACGATGCTTTGAACCACCCTGCCAATGTCATGTATACGGTTGCCCTCAAACATCACGTCGATAGCAGCCATCAAGGACCGCTCGGTGACGCTTATAAGGTGCTGAGCCACTTTGGAAATCGTCCCGACTCCAACCGTAAAAGCGGAATCACCGTGATAACCATCAACAATTGCTCCGCAATCGATTGAAATGATATCACCCTCTTCAAGACGGTAGCTTCCTGGGATCCCGTGAACAATCATCGAGTTAGGCGATGTGCAAATGGTGGCTGGAAAGCCATGGTAGTTCAAGAAATTTGACTTGGCTGAACGTTTTTCCAAAACCTCCCTGGAGACTTTGTCCAGGTCCAGAGTGGTAATCCCCGGCTTGACCATTTCCCTGGTGCGGTCTTTGATCTCGGCAACAACCTTGCCAGCCTTGCGCATCTTTGCTATCTCGTCGCTATTGCGCCTCACTCCTGCTCCCATTCAAGATGTCAGATTCGGGAAAACTAACCAGCGCTAGTCCTAGCTCTGTCAACAACCTCAACAAGTCGTTCCATAACCTCGTCAGGCGTACCCACCCCATCCACTACAGACAGCAGGTTTCTGTCAGAATAAAACTCCAACAGAGGTGCGGTAGACTCCTCGTACAAATCCAGCCTTCGTCGTATCGCCGATTCCGTGTCATCGGGGCGTTGCACCACTTCGCCACCACAAAGATCACAGGTCCAATTCAACTTTGGTGGCACCTCCAGCGAATAGTTTGCCCCACACGTCGAGCATACCCTTCTAGACGAAAGCCTTTGGAGAACTAGTTCAGTTGGAACTTCCAAATCTAAGGCAAGATCAATCGCCTTAGGCCCGACCATCTCATCCAAAGCTTTGGCCTGCACTGTGGTTCGGGGAAATCCATCAAGCAAAAAACCACGCGTGGCATCGGGCTCGGCAAGCCGGTCCTCAACTATTCCCAAAATCACATCATCCGGGATTAGTTCGCCCCTATCCATGTACGCTTTGGCAAGTTGACCGAACTCAGTTCCCGCCTTGACTGCAGCCCGCAGCATGTCACCGGTTGAGATGTGAGGTACTGCAAGGTAATGGGAAAGCCGCACACATTGGGTACCCTTACCCGCACCTTGCTTTCCAAGGACTACCAGCCTTGCACCGCGTGTCACTAACCAGCCTCCTGTCCAAGCTTTTAATGAAGAAATCCTTCATAATTACGCATTGTCAACTGAGAATCAATTTGCTTCATCGTTTCTAGCGCCACAACGACTGCAATAAGCAGTGTGGTACCAGCAAATGGATACCCAGTTACATGCCATAGCGCCAATGCTATGGCTGGAAGTAATGCGACCACGGCCAGGAATAAGGAACCGGGCAATGTGATTCTTGAGAGGATCTTGGACAGATACCTTTCAGTTGCCTGTCCTGGCCGGATACCTGGAATATATCCTCCCTGCTTACGCAGAACATCTGCCTGCTGATAAGGATCGAAGGCTACTTGCACATAGAAAAAGGTGAAGAGAACGATCAGAACGCCGTACACGCCTATATAGACAAAGCTGGTGGGAGATACCAGATGATTGTTGACAAAAGTCCGAAAACTTGCACCCGGAATCACATTGGACAGCAACACCGGGAAATAGAGGATTGAAGAAGCAAAAATGATTGGTACCACACCCGCTTGATTAACTTTTAGCGGGATATGAGTAGTCTCTCCGCCATAAAGCTGACGACCTACCATTCTGCGTGGGAAAGTAACTGGAATACGCCTCTGACCTTGTTCAACAAAGACGATCGATACCAGAATTAGAACAGCAAGTACGCAAATAACAGCGAATTTCACCCCACCTGCCTGCTCAAGAATGATTCGTCCACCCCCGGGAAGACCGGCTACCACGCTCGCGAAAATCAATACCGACATACCCTGGCCTATTCCCCGAATCGTTATAAGCTCGGCCAGCCACATCACGAAGGCCGTTCCAGCGGTCATAGTGACGACGATGAACAGTACCCTGGGAACCGTAAAGTGGGGTATCAGATCGATATTTTGACCGTTTGGCAGGATACCGGCACCACCGTTGTGAAACACAAACGCAAGTCCGGTTGATTGCATAATTGCCAGTGCAACCGTAAAATACCTGGTTGTCTGGGTTATCTTTTTCTGGCCGACCGCTCCCTCGTCTCTCCATTGCGACAACTTGGGTATGACAGAAGTCAGTAACTGGATGATAATCGATGCCGTTATATAAGGCATAATTCCCAGACCAAAGACGGCAAAGCGAGTAAGTGCGCCGCCAGAGAAGAGGTTGAGGAACCCCAATACCCCTCCCGTACCGCTTGCACCAGTCTCAAACTGCCTTACAGCATTGAAGTCGATCCCAGGGACAGGCACATTTGCGCCCAGCTGGTACAGAGCTATCACGAGCAAGGTGAACAGTACCTTGTTGCGCAACTCTCTAACTTTGAAAACGTTCGCTAGTGACCCAAACACAAAATAACCGCCAGTTCATATTTCCGGGGCGCCTATTGAGATTTGCTCCCAACGGCCTGTTTTAATACTTAAGCTTTCGTTCACACTAGTTCAACAATGAACAAAATTCGAATACAGGTTAACGTTTTGAACAAAAAAACAGGTGGCCAGGACGCAACCGACCACCTGCTCGCTTACCAAGCCTGCACTACCTGTTAGTAATCGCGTTGCCTTTTGCTGGTGGCCGCCCATTTCCAAACGGCAGATCCAGCTTTATGACCGACCCGCCTTTTTCAATAATAGCCGACCGGGCCGATTCTGAAAAGGCATGTGCAGAAACAGTTACACCGGTCTTGAGATTACCGCTACCCAATACCTTCACTAGTCCTTTTTTAGAGACGAGGCCATACGACTTTAGAACTTCGACATCGATTACGACATCGCCCTGAGAGGCCAGGGTTTCGATATCATCAAGGTTGACAACGTTGTATTCAACCCGGAAAGGGTTCTTGAAACCTTTGAGCTTTGGTATACGTCGTACTAAAGGAAGCTGGCCACCTTCGAAACCTGCTGGAATCGTATCACGCGCTCCCTGACCCTTCGTACCCCTACCGGCGGTCTTTCCGCCCCTACCCGCGGTACCTCTACCTACACGCTTCTCACGCTTGGTTGCACCGGCAGCGGGAGCCAAATCATGCAGCTTAATCATACTTGCGCCTCTTTTTCCTCGACTGATACCAAGTGGCTAACCTTCGCTATCATGCCCCGTATCTCGGGGCGGTCAGCATGGATGCGGGTCTTGCCAATGCGGCCAAGTCCGAGCGCCCTTAGGGTACCGCGATGCTTTGGTTTGGTCCCAATGGACGAACGTATCTGTCGTACAATCAACTGATTATCAGACATTATCCAACCTCCCCTTTCTGACCACGGGACTTCTGAGACTCGTTATAAGCATTCAAAATTCCATGAGGAACAATCTCCTCCGCTGCCTTGCCCCTAAGTGCGGCGATCTCATCTGGTCTCTTGAGACCCTTAAGACCCGCTATCGTCGCATGAGCCACGTTGATTCCGTTTGATGAACCAAGGCTCTTGGCCAAAATATCGTGGATACCAGCCATCTCCAAGATTGCTCTGGCAGCACCACCGGCTATGACCCCGGTACCAGGGGCGGCTGGCTTTAACATAACCCTTCCAGCCCCGGCCCGGCCAATTGTCGGGTGGGTAATGGTGGTACCAGCCAAGGGCACGTCAAAGAGATTCTTTTTAGCCTCCTCGATACCCTTTTGGACAGCCAGGCCAGCTTCCTTTGCCTTGCCATAGCCGAGGCCTACCTTTCCATTACCGTCACCGATAACCATCAGTGCGGTAAATGAAAAGCGTCTTCCACCTTTTACCACTTTGGCGACACGGTTAACCTTTATCGTGCGCTCTTCGTATCCAGTATCAGCCATTTCTAGAACTCCAATCCGCCGGCTCGAGCCCCGTCTGCAAGCGCAGCGACTCTGCCGTGATACTTGAATCCGCCTCGGTCGAATACAACCACAGAAATTCCCTTTTCCTTTGCCCGGGAAGCCAATACCTCTCCCACTTTGCGGGCTGCATCGCTATTGCCGGTGGCCTTACCTTTGAACTCTCCCTCAACGGTTGAGGCTGAGGCCAGCGTCTTACTGGCGGAATCATCAATCAATTGCGCCACGATGTGCTTGTTGGATCGGAATACCGCCAGTCGTGGCCGCTCTGATGAACCCACCACAAGCTTGCGAACTCTGGCGTGGCGCTTCTGGCGGAGCGCCTGTGAGCTATGTGTTGTCGTCGACATCTAAAACTTTCCTTCCAATACCATAAACAGGCGGGCAAACCATACAGGTCAATCTGACTAGATATGACCGGCAACAGCTACTTGCCCGACTTACCAGCCTTGCGGAGCACTTTCTCACCGGAATAGCGGACTCCTTTACCCTTGTAGGGCTCAGGCTTGCGAATCTTACGAATATTTGCTGCTACTTGACCAACAAGTTCCTTGTCGATTCCCTTAACGCTGATCCTTGTCGGTTGCGGCGTCTCAAAAGTTACGCCAGTTGGAGCCGGAACGATAACTGGGTGCGAAAATCCCAGAGCAAGCTCAAGTTCAGTTGGAGACTTGGCCACCGCCCGGTATCCAACACCAACAATTTCCAGATCCTTATTAAATCCAGCCGTCACTCCGACAACCATGTTCGAAACCAGAGTCCTTGAAAGCCCGTGCAGTGCACGGTTACGCCTCTCATCATTAGGACGCTCGACCACGATTGTCTCGCCATCTTGTCTAATCGAGATCTCCGACGGGAAGGTACGCTCAAGTACACCCCTCGGTCCCCGCACGGTCACCGTGCTGCCAGAAATCTCAATATTTACTCCTGCAGGAACCTGAACCGGAACTTTTCCAATACGAGACATAGTCTTTCCTTTGTCCTAGAACCCGCTACCAGACATAACAGAGCACTTCGCCGCCGATTCTGTTGCGGCGTGCCTCTGCATCGGTCATCAAACCCTTGGAAGTCGATAGAACTGCCACACCCATGCCCCCAAGAACGCGTGGAATCGAATCAGCCCGCGAGTAAACGCGCAAACCTGGCTTCGACACCCTCTGGATGCCAGAGATCGTCCTGGCTCGGTCATTCGAATACTTCATTTCGATTTGAAGCATTTTCCCGGGCTTTCCTGGAACATCTACCACCTCGTAGCCAGAGATGAACCCCTCACGGGCGAGAATGCCCGCAAGTGCCTCTCTCAGATTCGAGCCAGGCATACGAATGGTATCGTGCATCGCCACGTTCCCGTTACGAATACGGGTCAGCATGTCCGCTATCGGATCTGTCATTGTCATGCTATTACCCTCCTTCTACCAGCTCGACTTGGTAACACCGGGGATCTCGCCCTGGTGCACCATAACTCGTAAACAAATCCTGCAAAGTCCAAACTTGCGAAATACCGAATGGGGACGACCACAACGCCTACACCTGGTGTAGGCACGTACCTTGAATTTAGGTGTCGCTTGTTGCTTATTAATCAATGCCTTTTTGGCCATGACGCTCCCGCTACCCTTCCCGCTTAAATGGGAAACCAAATGCACTCAGAAGAGCCCGACCGGCATCATCTGTCTCCGCTGAGGTCACGATTGTTATATCCATGCCGCGCACAGAGTCAACCTTGTCATAGTCGATTTCCGCGAAAATCAACTGCTCGGTAACACCAAAGGTGTAGTTACCTTTTCCGTCGAACGACTTTGGATTCAACCCTCGAAAGTCTCTGATTCTTGGGATTGAAATACTTACAAGGCGGTCAAAAAACTCCCACATACGATCACCTCTAAGCGTGACCTTTGCGCCAATGGCATTTCCCTCTCGCAGCTTGAAAGCGGCAACCGACTTACGAGCGCGAGTTATGATTGGCTTCTGACCTGTTACTATCTCGAGATCCCTGAGAGCACCTTCAAGCTGTGACGCCTGTTGAAGTGCCCGCCCAACACCAATGTTGAGCACGATCTTTTCAAGCCTGGGAACTTGCATGATATTTGCCAGACCCAAAGAATCCTTTAGCTGTCCGCGAATCTCTTCGTCAAACTTCGCCTTAAGCCGGGGCTTCTCTATTGTTTGCGATGCCATTACAGATCACCTCCGCATTTGGGGCAAACCCGATTCTTCACACCGGACTCCTCGATCTTGTAAGCAACCCGTGTCACTCCACACTTGGGACATACCAGAGCTACATTGGAAACCTGAATCGGCATGAGCTTGTCCAGGATTCCTCCATTTTGCATCGCCTTTGTGGGACGCTGGTGTTTGCGAACAGAGTTCACACCCTCGACAATGACTTTGTTGTCCTTTGGCAAAACCGTGATTATCTCACCCACCTTGCCAACATCCTTGCCGGACAGAACCTTTACCTTGTCACCCTTGCGAAGCCGCAACTAAATCACCTCCGGTGCAAGCGAAATAATTCTCATGAACTGCTTGTCGCGCAGTTCACGACCCACCGGGCCGAAAATGCGTGTCCCTCTGGGTTGTTTGGCGTCATTAATCAGAACGGCGGCATTCTCGTCGAACCGGATATAGGAACCATCGCCCCTACGACGCTCTTTGGCTGTGCGCACAACGACGCACTTAACAACATCACCTTTTTTTACCGCCGCACCTGGAATGGCATCTTTGACCGTACCAACAATAATGTCGCCAATAGACGCATAACGTCGGCGGGAGCCGCCCAGCACCTTGATGCAAAGCACCTCTCGTGCGCCAGAGTTATCGGCAACCTTCAATCTCGTCTCTTGCTGAATCACCTTGCACGCTCCAAAATCTCCACGAGCCGCCAACGCTTCAGCTTAGAAAGGGGACGGGTTTCTGCAACCCTAACGCTGTCGCCAATACCTGCCTCGTTGTTGGCATCGTGGACATACAGCTTCTTGGTGCGCTGAACTGTCTTTTTGTACCGAGGGTGCCGCACTCTTTCAATGATTACAACGACAAGCGTCTTGTCCATCGAAGACGAAATAACGGTCCCCTCGCGAAACTTCCGACGATTAGGTCGAGTTGATTCTTCCATTTCTATGCTCTCTGATCCGCTCATCACCTGTCACCATCCTCAGCGATCCCAAGCTCATTCTGCCTAAGAAGAGTTCGGATCCTGGCTATCTCACGCTTCAATGTGCGAATCCTGGCCACGTTTGACAACTGGGAAGTGGCCACCTGGAAACGAAGGTTGAAAAGCTCTGTCTCGGCATCGGACAGTTTGGTCACCAACTCATCCGGGTCCAGAGCTCTAAGTTCTGCCGCCTTAGCCATTACTTCTCACCTCCATCCAAAACTGCGTACTCCTTGACAATAAAACGCGCCTTGATAGGCAGCTTCTGGATTGCCTTCTCCATAGCTGCTCGTGCCAAATCCTCTGGTACGCCATCGAGTTCGAACAAAATCCGCCCTGGCTTGACAACCGCAACCCAAAACTCCGGGTTACCCTTGCCGGAACCCATTCTGGTCTCAGCCGGCTTCTGAGTGACGGGCTTATCCGGAAACACCCGGATCCACACCTTCCCACCTCTGCGCACGTGACGCGTCATTGCGATACGGGCAGCCTCTATCTGGCGGGCTGTCAGCCAGCAAGCCTCCAGCGCTTGGACACCGTAGTTACCAAAGTTCAGCTCATTGCCACCCTTGGAAAGACCGGACCGCCGTCCGCGCTGCACCTTGCGGTGTTTAACCTTTTTCGGCATCAACATGTTTAGTCAACCTCCCGCTTGAAGTGAGGCGCCTCATGATGTCCGTCGCGGGTGCGACGCTCAATGTCTTCCTCTTCTGCAAGCAATTCCTCTAGATCATCATTGCCTGGTGTGACTTTCTTTGGACTCTCCAGATCCTCGATAACCTTGGTTGGTTCAGTCTCTGTTATCTCCACAGCGACAGGAGTAGCTGAGCCAGGATCCCCCTGCTCGGGACGACGACGCCCACCGCCAGCACTTATAACACGCTTCGGCTTAGTGGAAACATCTGCAATTGGGATCTCCTTTGCCGTCGGCTCGTTCGTAGAAACCTTGTATGGAAGGATATCGCCCTTGTAAATCCAAACCTTGACCCCTATGCGGCCGAAGGTGGTACGGGCCTCGCGGAAACCATAATCTATGTCGGCCCTAAGAGTGTGGAGAGGAACGCGGCCTTCGCGATACTGCTCCTTGCGGGACATTTCAGCCCCACCAAGACGACCCGAGCACTGCACCTTAACACCCTGACCGCCAGCCTTCTCAACCGATTGGATAGCACGCTTCATTGCGCGGCGGAAGCTAACCCTGCGCGAAAGCTGGTCGGCTATACCTTGTGCAACTAGAGCTGCGTCTAGTTCAGGCTGCTTGATCTCCTGGATATTGAGCTGCACTTTAACATTTCCCGTGATCTCTACCAGCTTTGCTCTCAATCTTTCGGCTTCAGCGCCCTTGCGCCCGATCACAATTCCTGGGCGGGCCGTATGAATATCAACCTTTAGACGATCTCTGGTTCTCTCCACTTCGATCCTTGAGACTGCGGCCGACTCAAGCTCAGTTCCAAGGAAATTCCTGATTTTCCAGTCCTGTATCACTGAATCCTGATAGGTGCGGTCGTCAAACCATCGAGACTTCCAATCGGTAGTTATACCGAGACGGAATCCA
>JABEUP010000129.1 GCA_013044365.1 Acidimicrobiaceae bacterium | reverse complement strand
CCCGGGCCGGATTGGCGCTTCTGGAATCGGGAATTCCAATCTCCGAATTGTTGAAACTTGCAAAACGGCACCACAATGCCACCCGAAAGAACGCGATGATGGCAATCGAACTTTTCGACGAATACGTACGAAATCCAATAACTCAGGTAAACGATTCTCCCGAGTCAGGCCAGAAGCTCATCGAAGCCTTCAACAGATTACTCCCTGCCGCAGTCGCTCTAGTTGCCGGCCACTTTGAGAGAACGCTTCTTGCACTTGCGCAGCGCCACCTCGAACAGGTCGGCGCCAAGTATGAAATTGAAGCAGTCAGACACGCAATTACCAGCCCACCGCAAACTGAGCCCAGAAAGAAGAGCGAGTAGTGCCAGATCCAACCTTGCCAATTGGTAAAGAGAAGGCGGTCTTTGTCAGAGAGATGTTCGATACTATTTCGCCAACATACGATCGGTTGAACCGGGTCATGACCTTTAAACTTGACCAGATTTGGAGAAAGCAGGCATTGAACAGCCTTGGCCTACAGGAGAATTCTTACATATTGGATTTAGCATGCGGAACCGGAGACTTTGTGAAATTAGCCAGACTCCAAGGGTATCGCTGCGTTGGAACCGATTTTTCTACCGGAATGCTGTCACACTCCAAGCTATCAAATGACTTGGTGGTGTCGGATGCTTTGAACCTCTCATTTGCCAACAATTCGTTTGATGCAATAACCTGTGGATTCGCACTTCGCAATTTCACTGAACTCCCACCCGTTTTTCGTGAGTTAGAGAGGGTGCTTCGCCCCAATGGAAGAATAGCTCTGCTGGAAGTAGCTAAGCCGTCTTCTCTGGTCATGAGATTCGGACATGGAATCTACTTCAATAAAGTTGTCCCCTTCGTTGGAGGTCTGCTCAGCGACAGGAGGGCATACAGCTATCTACCCGCGTCGGTAAATTATCTTCCGCCAACGGCAACGATCATCGAAATGCTTGTCAAAGCCGGGTTCTCAAACGTCTCCCACAAACTGCTTATCTCAGGCGCAGCTCAGCTTTACGGCGCCACAAAGGTTTAGATCAATGCCGCAGATCGCTACCCCCACTCTTATAAACGACATAACTAATCTTGGTGCTTTGGGACTATTTAAACTGGCATCGAAGCTGTATCGCTCCACCTACATAACGGGATTCAACGAGACAATGGTTTCTATTGGCGAATATAAAAAATATTCAATTGACACCGGTATGGTGGCACTGGATCCGCTTCAGCGGGAGCACTACAGGGCCGATTTGGCAATCGATCTCTCCCGGGAGCATCTTTTTCTAGCAAGAACCCCTTTCAGTCCAACTTCTTCGTTCGACATTACAGTTCCGATTGTGGCGGTCATTTTTGCCGAGGGAGGCCGGGTCGATATATCATGCCCGGATACGTTAACCGATCAGGCGTCAGAACTTCTAGGCCAGATTCTACGGATTTCTACGGCTAGTACTAATTCTGATACCCCGAACAACTGGAAACTTGTTGAGTTAGAGGGTTCTCACGAATTTCAGATGCGGGTGGAAAACGCAATCGAAGCTATAAGCAACACCGACCTGGAAAAGGTGGTCCTTTCGAAAGCTCTTCACATAAGCTCTGCCAACCGCCCGAACCAGGAAGCAATATTCGACCGCCTAGTAAGAGACCGGCCTTATTCCTATCTTTTCAGCATCGAAAACTATCTTGGCGCCTCACCGGAACTGGTAGTTAATCTTAAAGGATCATCGGTCACAAGTCACCCTCTGGCTGGGACTGCGAAATCCCATAACGAAAGCACCCTTCTTTTGTCGGACAAAGACAATAGGGAGCACCAGATTGTGGTGGGGCAGATCATGGAGAGACTTGAAGCCCTGGGCATTTCAGCTCAGCATCAATCCAAACCAACTATCTCGAAATATGGCGAGATAGTCCACCTTGGAAGCAGGATTTCAGGTTCGCTAGCAACCGGCTCACCCGCCACAAGTATCGAAATAGCCGCCCACCTTGCTCCCACCGCCGCCATTAACGGCGAGCCGTATGAGACAGCCATCAAATACATATACTCCAACGAGCCAGCCGACCGAGGCTTCTACGGCGGACTCGTCGGTTACCAGAAAAAAGAAGGCGATGGCACGTGGATACTGAATATTCGCTCAATCGATCTCAATGATGAAGGGGTAATGCTGCGCGCCGGAGTGGGCATCGTGGAAAAGTCAGACCCTGTCGCAGAAGACCTGGAGGCCACTTCTAAGATAAACGCGATCGCGTCAAGTATTTTGAAGTGCTAATCAGCCACCATGACCAATCAAATACCCGGCGAAAACCAATCCTGGTTGGAGAAGTATTGCTGCCCGAGCCCCCGTGAGACTGCTGGATTAGCCGACTACCGGAATAAACTTGCTGAGTGTCTGGAGCGCAAATAATGTCCCACCAGCCTGACTGCAATTTAAAAAACCACTTAACCCCCACCGAATGCGTCGGTTTGCTCCTAACCGGTGGTACGTCACACCGCTTTGGCAGAAACAAGCTGACACAGCCACTCGGCAGACAATCTGTAGTTCAATTTGCCGCGCAGGCGCTCACTACCACATGTCGCACCACTTTTGAGGTTGGAGCCGGCTTAACAGATCTCCCTCAGATTCCCGATTCGATGGGCCGGGGCCCGCTGGCCGCCATCGCCCAGGCGGTAACTTACCTTAGGGCCAACGGAATATTGAAATCTAATCAGTGCGCATTGGTACTTGCCGGTGACGTCCCGTTGATAAGCTCATCAACACTTGCCATCATCGCACATTGGCCAGGAAACTCCAGTGTCATTCCCGTTGTCAACGGGCGGGAACAATATTTGGCAGCACGGTGGTCCCCGCAATGTTTGGACAACAGTGTCACTTTTGCCAAACGGGGCTCTTTGAAAATCAAGAACGCCCTGGATGCACCCAAGACTCAGTATCTCTCGCTAAACAAATGGAATAACGACAGGAACTTTGAATTTCTCGACGTCGACACGCCAGACCAAATCTCAAAGGTCACAGATGCCCTGCGGACTATTACCGAACGGAGACCTCAATCGTGACTGACTTATTTAAGCCCGAACCTATGCCGGTTCGACGGCCTACAACGGATATTAAAATTACGGCAATCCGTAAAAACTCAATCGTAATCAGGCCAGATGTGCTTGCCACCGAGGAACCAATGGAAATTCGGATCCAGGGTTATGACCAGGAAGCAGTTCCGGTGACAGTCACCATGCGCACACCTGGAAACGATTTTGAGCTCGCGGTAGGTCTGCTCTTTAATGAAGGTCTAATCAGATCATATGACAGTGTCAAGACTGTTTGCTACTGTGCAAATGTCAAGGACACCGAACAGCGCTTCAATGTGGTAACGGTTGAATTGACGCATGAGTACCTTGGCAACCACAAACAGAGAAGCTTCATGTCATCTTCAGCCTGCGGTGTATGCGGCACGACATCAATCGCTGATCTGGAAGACCGTACCGCTGCCGTTAATTCGCAATTGACCGTCGGAATAGCCACTATATTTTCCATTCCCGACCAGCTACGGAAACATCAAACCATTTTCCAACGAACTGGCGGACTTCATGGGGCCGCGATTTTTGACCAGAATGGCCAGCTGGAAGTAATTCGGGAGGATATTGGCCGACACAATGCCCTCGATAAAATTATCGGGAATTGCTTCCTGGAAAAGAAGCTCCCCCTTACCAATAAGGTGCTCGGGCTTTCCGGCCGCATCGGCTTTGAGCTGGTTCAAAAAGCCGCGGTCGCCCAAATACCCGTGATCGTCGCCGTATCGGCACCATCGTCGTTAGCCGTCAAGACCGCCGAACGCCTTGGAATTACATTAATAGGGTTCACCCGCGGGGAACACACCAACATCTATACCCATGCGGAACGCATCGCATTCGAAATATAAACCTAGAACCTCCCAAGGGGCTCAAGGTTCTAAGAAGCTTGTGCCAGTTTGCGCTGCTGACGCCTCATGCGCCGAATAATCCTACGCTCTTCCTCGTCTTTGCCACCCCAAATGCCATATTCCTGATTTGTCCTAAGGGCAAATTCGAGACACTGCATCTGGACTAAGCAGGCCTCGCAAACACATTTGGCCCGGACAATCTGTCGCTCTGCCTCTCCTGTAACTCCAACAGGGAAAAACAACGTAGGGTCCACCGCCTTGCATTCGGCCCTTGGTCTCCACTGCTCATCATTCCACGTAACTTTAGTTGATGTTTCCATGTCTAAAAACCTCCGGTACTGGTCCACATAACCAACACACACCGGCTTCTCGACCCTGTAAAACAGCCCCCCGGCCGTTTAGCCACATACCCATTTCCAAACAACACCTTGCAACGGCCCAGACACGCCCCAAGATCCAAACTCAAAAAACACACCACATTCCCCGGTCCCTGAAATATACCCAGGATAACTACCGAACCGAGTAGGTAAAAACACTGCACTAATAGCAAGCATTAATCTACCATCAACAGTTTACTAAATGTTTATAAACCAACTTAAGATCAGATAGTTTTTGCTACAACCTTCCGTTTTAGGTGAAACAAATTGTATAGCAATAGCCTCAGTCACTCTCAGCGGTCGCTTTCGCCACTCCACATGTCCAAAATCTTTTCTATTATCTTTTCCGGCATTTGAATAATTAATAAATGGCCCGCACCCTTAATAAGAGAAAGCCTGGAATTCGGCAACAAATCAAACAGTTCCAGCGTTCCATGCAACGGATTTACGAGATCGTCCATACCCGCAATTAACTCCACTGGAAGACGAATGTTGGAAATATATTCCGATAATCTGACCAATTCCGCTCCAAGGTGAACCTGTTCAGCTTCAAAACTCTGAACGACTTTAAACTGGCGCTGCTCCCGTGTTAGAAACCTGGTGATTATCGGGAGAAATTGAAGATACTTCGCCAAGATCGCCATCGCTTTGTCTAAAACCGAAATTGATCCTGTGCCGCCCACGGGAGACACGAGAACCAGCCCCATGACTCTCTCCGGGTAATCGATTGCTGCTCGAAGAGCTATTACTGATCCATATGAGTAGCCAACGAGGATCACGCCGCTATAATTTGTCGCAACTATTTCCTCCATAAGATATTTAACGTTGCCATCCACGTCGGTGACTCCCCTGGCACTTTCCCCCCATCCAGGTCGGTCGTACGTAATAAATTGCACCGCCACTGGCAGCCGTTTAACCAACTTTGAAAAATCCGCAGCACATCCAGGCTGTCCGTGAATGAAAACAACGGCGGCATCTGACTGTGGGAGAGCGCGGGGAATCTCCGTCATGCCAGCGATTCCCTGGCGGTTATTCTGGCGAGACCCCAAACCCCGGCAAGCATTACCATTAGTGCGAGAATCGCAACCACTTTCCCATACAGAGTCGCTGAGAGACTCTCATGCAGAACTACGATGCTTATAACAAACGCAACCATAGGTTCAGTAACTGAAATTATCGGCAATGACACTCTCAACGGACCTGCCTGGAATGCACTCTGAATCACCAGGATATCTACTGCCCCCATTATCACCAATAGCCAGGTGTGGGGATCTGTCGCTACACGGGATAAACCCATGGATACGAAATTCTGAGAAACCACTTTGGAAAGTGAAACGGTGAATCCGTGCAATACCCCAGCTGCCACTCCGAGAACAAATGTTCGCCTAATAGGAGCAGAATTAATCGCGACAACCCCCAGCACAAAGGTCAATAGCGCCGTAGCCACCGCCAGTATCAGCCAACTGCTAAAAGCGGAACTGTCAATCGACCGCGCCGGGGCTCCGAAACTTAAAAATCCGATAAGTGCCAGAGTAGTCATTACCGATAATGCCAATTCTGAAGCTTTCAATCGTATACTATGTAAAACGGCTGAGAAGAAAAGTGCAAACACAAGACCAATAGCCAAAATGGCTTGTACTACTAGGACGGAACCTTTGACAAGCGCCGCGAACTGGAAGAACAGCCCAACTATATCTGCACCAATTCCCAAGAGCCACATCGGGTCGAGTGCCAAAAAAAACAGGAGAGCGGGGCGCATTGCTTTCGACTGGTCAGCCTTTTGAGCACTCCTGTGCTGGAGAGCGGTAGCGAGAGCAAACATCAGTGCCGAGATTGTCGCAAGTGCATAAATCATTGGTCCGACAGATAGGTTATAAGGAATGCCAAAACGTGTGCTCGTGATATCCGCCCGTATGGGCGCAGGTCACGATGGAGCCGCAAGAGAATTGTGCATCAGACTGGAGAAGCGTGGCCACCAGACAAAGTTGGTGGACTTTCTCGATGCGTCGCCAAGGGTCGGTAAATTCCTCAAAAAGACCTATGAACTGCAGCTTTCGAAAGCTCCCTGGACCTACGAGCTCATATACCGCTTCTGGACCTGGTCCCGGGCACTAACTCCCCCTCTTGTCTTGATTCTTTCTATTTTCTTTGAGAAGAGACTCCGCCGTTGGGCGCATGAATTCGAAGCGGACGTAATTGTCACCACATACCCATTTGCCTCGGTAGTTCTCGGCAGAGCCCGTGTGAAGCGTCGAAATAAGCTCGCTATACCGGTCTCGACCTTCCTTACGGATTTCGCGGTGCATCCTCTTTGGGTTCACAAGGGCGTCGACGCTCATATCTGCGTCCACCCCCGTGCAGCACAGGCGGTTTACAATCTTACCGGCGAGTTCGCCACAGCACCGGGTCCGTTAGTTTCCTCGGTATTCTCAGACACTACCGAATCAAAATCACAAACACGGCGCCGCCTCCAAATTCCAGAAAAGGCAACTACCGTGCTGATAGTCGCTGGCAGCTGGGGTGTCGGACAACTTGAGGACACTTTCGATAGCCTCATATCCACCGGAGAATTTTTACCTATCGTCGTTTGCGGAAGAAATGAGGAACTCGCAGAACGGCTGCGACGCCGGGGAAAGGGAATAGTCCTCGGGTGGACTGATGAGATGGCAGCCTACATGCGGGCATCTGACGCGGTGGTACAAAATGCTGGAGGTCTCACATGCATGGAGGCGTTTGCATCAGGCCTTCCTGTCATCTCGTATAATCCAATACCCGGCCACGGACGCCAAAATGTCTTCGAGATGACCGCGGCCGGTATCACAAAATGGGCTAGAAATCCCGAGGGACTGCGAAAGATAATCCGTGAGATCACCAGTACTGGCAATGAACTGGCACTGCAGGCCAAGACCATTTTTGTTGGAAGTGCTGCCGACGACGTGGAAAGACTTCTTTTTGGCGAAACACCGAGCCGGATAATACCGATAACTCGGCCGGTATCCCGGCGATTCGTTGGCGCGATTGCAGCAATGGCGATGCTGTTTATATCTGTCAATCTGGTATCTAACATCGCGACATCCAACGGACTCAACATCGCACCCGTATCCTATGCCTCCAGCCAATACGTCTACATGACCGTCCTCGTCGGACCTCACAATCTCGGTAATTCGAAGGTTGATACGACGCTTGCCCATAACAATGTGGCTGCCATAATTACGGGCAAAACAACGCTTATTTCTCCCCAGGGAGTGTCAAGTCTGGCAAATAATGGAGTGGCTATCATAAATGGTGGATGGGACAGCTCATCAGATCTCCATCTGATCACTCCCGACAATGCTGCCGCCCACACAATGTCACTCCTTGAGAAGCTAACCAACGAAAACATCAACATTTACGCGCCGCAAATGGTTGTGAACAGCGTTGATTTAGCCTGGGCAGCCGTTCACCACCAGACAATCGTCAGACCTGTCCAGATCAACCTAAGGCCAACAAGTGCCACTCAGCAATTCAAGGCAGGACAAATTTACGAGCTTAATGCAACTACAATGACACCACAGCAATTGATTGCCGAGGTAAATAATCTCAAATCCACCTTCGCCGAGTCAGATCTTCAATTTTCGCCCATATGGACCCTCAGGTAGACCGCGGAGAAAAGTTGGCAAAGAACCCTTGGTTAGCCTCCGGGACCTTGGCTGGCATTGCCCTTGTGGGCCACGCCCTCCCGGCAATTACTGCTATCGCGCCGTTGCGACGCAGATTCTTTCGTCAGCTTTCAGGATTAAGCGACTCGCCAGCGATCGCGCTCACCTTTGACGATGGGCCGGATATCAGGTCCACCCCGCTGTTCCTTGATTGCCTCGACAGATTGGGATGGAAGGCTACTTTTTTTATGCTCGGATCAATGGCCGCGAAAGACCCCGGACTTACAAGGGAAGTGCAATTACGGGGTCACGAGGTTGCACTGCACGGATACCATCACAAAAACCTCCTGTGGAGATCTCCAAAAGCCACCAAGGACGACATGCACAGGTCCCATGAGACACTCTCTGAAATAACCGGCAGGTCACCCAGGTTTTACCGTCCCCCTTATGGCGTACTAAACACCCAAGCGTTGATCACTGCCAAAACTCTGGCACTCACTCCTGTGCTATGGACGGCGTGGGGACAGGACTGGACAGCTAAAGCTACGCCGGAAACGGTAATGGGCAACCTTTCAAATGGACTGGCCCCCGGAGCTACCCTCTTACTCCATGACTCAGACTGCACCTCTGCCTCAGATGCCTATCACTCTGCTCTTGGCGCCTTGGATCTGATCAACGATAGGCTATCTAAGATAGCGGTTTCAATTGAACGGCTGTGTGACCACTTTCAGAGTTGAAGATCTCCGCCTTTGTCATCAAAAAACAACTGTCCCTCCGCGGGATCGATTCCCCTCTTTCTTTGCTGCATAGACCATATTTCGCCACCGATAACCTGGATAGTGGCAGCAACTGGAATTCCGATTAA
This sequence comes from Acidimicrobiaceae bacterium, assembly GCA_013044365.1. Taxonomy (GTDB): domain Bacteria; phylum Actinomycetota; class Acidimicrobiia; order Acidimicrobiales; family Acidimicrobiaceae; genus SCQM01. The sequence goes on along the minus strand of JABEUP010000129.1, from coordinate 4,135 downwards.
TGCCCCGATAAACCCCAGCAGGTCCGCACCAACCAGAACTGATATCAACACCCAAAGGGTGTTCAGTCGTACGGTTCTGGACATAATAACCGGGTTCAGAATATGGTTCTCAAGCTGTTGGTACACAATAAATATGACCGCGACGATTATTCCAGCGGCAACAGAATGTAGTAACGCGAAAAGAACGGTTGGAACGCCAGCCAGCAATCCACCCACCAGAGGCAGCAAATCAACTACCGCCACCCAAACCGCAAGCACAATCGGAAACGGCACACCCAGAGCCAGCAACGCGATATAAACGACAACTCCGGCGATGATGGAGGTTAAAAGATTGCCGAGGACGTATCCCGTAATCGCCTTGACCAACCGACGACGCACCCGCATGAGTGCAACCCTTCTAAGTGGTCCCGCTTGCTGATAGATCACACCGAACAGTACTGGCGCTTCGATCTCGATGAACAGAGATAACAGGAAAATCGTCACAACTCGTGCGACACCCGATAAAACCGTTTTGGCGGCAACCACTGCGGGACCACTGGCCTGCGTCAGCAAACTGGTCAATTTGGATGAGTTGGCCTGAACATAACTATCAACATGGAACTGTCTAATCAACTGCCCAAAACGCCCTGTACCAGTTTGCGCCTGGTTCACTAGTCTTGGCAACTCATGGGAAAACTTCACACCGGCGTTATACAGAGGTCTGGTGACAAGGAACACTACGACAAGGAAAATACACAACGCGGCCACAAACACGATTACAGAAGCAATGGAACGCTTCAGATTAAACCTGTAAAGAAACTTGACCGCCGGATCAAGCACCAAAGCAACAATTAAAGCGAGAAGAACATCAAGCACAAGTGAGCGTAAAAACCAAACAAGCCACAACGACAGCCCAATGCTCAGCGCCATGAGCTGAATCTGAAATGCGCGCTTCAGACCACTTGAATCCCTATCAGAACCACCAGAACCATCGCTCAACTGAGTTATTCGATACTCCTATTTCTAGACGATGTCTAAGCTTGATTCTTTACAAGCTATAGCTCGGACCTCTACCAAAGTTACCAGGGTGTAAGATCATAAGCCATCAATAGACAAAAATGATCTTGAGCTAATATTTCATTGAAGGGCGTGGAAAGTATTGAGGTTACTCCGCATAGGACAACTACTTTGAGCGAGTTCAGGAGTTCTGAAACCCCCAGAACCAGAATGCACAGACCATCGTTTGTACGGAGTTTCACCATTCGATCAATCAAAGTTGTTGCAATAATACTCATAATTGAATATCTCGTTCTGCCGCAAGTTGCTGGAGCCAGGAAAACACTCTCCCTTTTGCAGAACTTAAATATCGCGTACGTTGGACTTGCTGTTGTTGCGGAATTAGCCGCTCTACTTTCGTACGCTTATCTGACCATGTCAGTCCTCCCGAAGCATTCTCTGAGTCTATGGACCGCCTTTCGAATTGATATGTCTTCGTTGGCTCTGTCTCACGTCACCCCCGCCGGGACAGCCGGAGGCACCGGACTTTCGATCCGGCTACTGGTAAGCAAGGGAATCCGTGCGACTGATGCGGCATTTGCTATTGCGCTGCAGGGCATCGGCTCAGCAGTCATATTGAATCTGCTGTTCTGGCTTGGACTTATAATCTCGATCCCAATATGGGGTTTCAACCCAATCTATTTAACTGCAACCATCATTGGAATCCTATTGATAGCTGCCGTAACAGTGCTGATTGTCTCATTCACAAGAGGAGAGCGGCACTTCACCCGAATCACCGTCAATCTCTTTTCAAAGTTGCCATACCTCAATGAGGCAAAGATACAATCGACACTTCAACGCATATCCGAGCGTCTCCGTGACCTCGCCTCAGACCCGCAACTGCTAAAGACCGCTTTGCGGTGGGCGGTAGCAAACTGGCTCTTCGATGCCGCTTCCCTCTGGATCTTCATCGCCGCATTTGGACATTTCGTAAATATAGACGGACTTCTGGTATCTTATGGAATTGCCAACATTTTGGCGGTTCTTCCAGTGACGCCCGCTGGTCTCGGTATCATGGAAGCCGCCCTAACCACTTCACTTATTGGTTTCGGTACACCCCGAGGAGTAGCGATCTTGGGAGTCATCTCATACCGCCTGATAAACTTTTGGCTTCCAATCCCAGGCGGTGCTCTCGCCTATCTGTCCCTTGGTGTCGGAAACCAGTCGGCCGAAAAACATCAGCAGCAACACCGCAGATCGCTCTCACCGTCCAAGCTAAATCCCAACAAGATAGGTCAGGACCTAAAATTCCCACAGGAAGACCAGAAATAGTTCACACTCGCGCCCTTCGAGGCTCGGGCATCCCGCTTCAAAGTTCGCGCACCTGATCTTGTGCCAATTTACACCAATTCCGTTGTCTTCCTTTTAGCCGATACTGGTACTTCAATCCATACCCAAACTAACCTTCACCCCAAAAATCTGCTCAAACAAAGATCTCTTTCTCCGCAGTCCAAAACTTTCCAGCTCAAAATCTCCATCAGCGCTAAGGTAAATCGTCATCCGGTCCTTGGTTAATTCAATTCTCATGGAACTAACAACGGCCTCATGTGAACGATCCAGGGCATCCGCCAATCTCAGTATTGACGACAGTTTCACGACCACTGATTGCCAACCCTCGGACAACTGGCCAAAAGGTGGAAAGTCCGGCCTTGGATATCCCCTCCTGTGAAACCTTCCCAAACATGCAAGAGCCCGTTTTTCCTGCGGCGTAAAGCCCCTCAACCGGGAATTCTCTATCAGGTACGCGGAGTGCTTGTCGTGATCCTCCATTGCAATGTGCTCACCAATATCGTGAAGGAGGGCACCGTAAAGGAGTATCTCCCTTTCTTTCTCTGACAATCCGTGTAAATCCTTAGTCTGATCAAATATCGACAGAGCAAGTTTCGCCACCTGTTCGGCATGGAAACTGTTCCAAGCAAAACGCTTGGTCACACCCATTACCGAAGCGTGGCGGATAGAGTCGACCCCGCCTTCCAAAGAATCATAACCTTCCAACTCTGAAAGGATTATCCCTTCCCTGAGAGCCCACTCGGAGAGAGTCAACTCCTTAAATCCGAATATCTGCATTACTTCGTCGAGAACCAACACTGCGGCTGGGACAATATCAACCCGCTTCGGATCTATGCCTGGTATTGCAAGTCTCTCCTGTGTATTGCTCTTTAGTACAGCCTTTCCTATTGCCTTTAACGCAGAACGCTTCACGGATACCTGGTTCAAGTCATCCAAAGCGTTCGGATCCAAAGTTGGACCCCCACTAAGCAATGCAATACGAGCCAGGTTAAGAAAACTTCCTGATGAACCAACCAGCGCCACCGGAGAAAAGGCCTCAATGCGATCCCGCAGAGGCGAAAGGGTCTCACGAACGTGCCGACGCAACTTCTGGATCTCCTTCGCCGGGAGTTCGTCGGTGTTGGAGAAATACTTTGCCGTCAGTCTGCCTACCCCGAGGCTAAAGCTGTGATACCAGATCAGCTCAGTTTGAGTTCCGATCATCAACTCCAGGCTTCCTCCGCCCAGATCAGCGCACATCACCACTTCATTATGAAACGAGACTGAGGTGCTAATTGCTTTGAAAATCAGTTCTGCCTCTTTAGCGCCAGAGATCACAGAAACCGATACCCCAGTCTCTTCTTCGACAAGGTCAACAATCTCAGATGAGTTCTCGGCGTCACGAAACGCCGAAGTCGCAAGTGCGACCATCTCGGTTGTACCCAACGACTCTGCAAGAGTCCTAAAGGACCGAATTGAATCAATGACCGCTTTGGTATGGGGTTCGTCGATATAACCGAGCTTGGAAACGACGTCGCCAAGACGAATCATCGACTTTTCTTTGAGCAGAACCTCAAAACTTTTGTCTGAGATCGCCTTAGCAACTACAAGATGAAAAGAGTTGGAACCAAGATCCAATGCCGCAATGGTTATCGCTTCCTCTGGCTGATCCGGGGATACAATGTCTGTGACCTTGGAAAACAATAATCCTTTGGTTTTACTGCTTGATTCCGTTGCCATCGGCGATCACTCCTCTCCAGTGGCACAAATTTCCACCTGAAATCAGCTAAACACATCGTGTATGCTTAGGACCATTTTCTGGTAAAACTAT